>JAFQMR010000096.1 GCA_017396175.1 Clostridia bacterium | reverse complement strand
GGAAATGCAGATCGTTTGCGGTGTTCATCGTTCAGGCCTCCTTTTCGGACATCAGTTCAATATAGTATTCTTCCAGGCCGATGGCGTTTTTGCGTATTTCCTGTATAACGTGTCCGTTTTGAAGTAAAAGCCGCACAAGGGAGGCGGTATCTTCGACGTTATAAACGCGCAGTGTATCGGCGTCCTCGCGTACGTCGGGGAAAACGGAAGAAAGCACCGCTTTGGCTCCCTGCAGATCGGCGGTTTTCAGGGCGGTAAAGACCTGCGCTCGGCGATCCATCTCTTCGGCGGACAGCTCGGCGATCAGTCTTCCGCGGCGGATGACGCCGTAATGGGTGGCGATCTTTTCAAGCTCACCGAGAATATGGGAAGCAATCAGCACGGTACAGCCGCTGTGAGCAATATCGGTCAGGATCTCCCGCATCAGACGCATCCCGTCAACATCCAGTCCGTTGATCGGCTCATCGAGAATCAGCAGAGCGGGATCACCGAGCAACGCCATCGCGATGCCGACGCGTTGCTTCATGCCGAGAGAGCATTGCTTGAACTTCCGCTCGGCGTGCTCTTCCATACGGACCAGCTTCAGCACACGGCGGATTTCGGCATCGCGGTCGGGAAGCCCGAGGTTGATCGCCTGCATCATCAGGTTTTGATAAATGCTTGAACCGGGGAAGCATCCCGCGTTTTCGATCAGCGCGCCGATGCGCGCCCGTACGCCGGGATCGGTATAGGGCTTGCCGAACAGCTTGATCGAACCACTGTCGGCAACAAGGTGGCCGCAAATGAGCTTTTCCGTCGTAGATTTTCCGGAGCCGTTTTCGCCGATAAAGCCGTAAATGGCTCCGACCGGTACGGTCATATTCAGGTGATCCACTGCGTACATCCCTCGAAAGCTTTTGGTCAGATTTCGGATCTCAATGGCATTCATAGAGGAAACGCATCCTTTCATATGGGATGTCTGTATTGTATTTCACGGCTGTTTTGAAAAGTTTTAAAAAATGTTTCTGTTTTGTTAAAATGCAAAAAAAGCGGGGGAGAAGCTGAAAAACTTCTCCCCCGCTTGGGGTATACGGAAAGAATTAAGCCTTGCCGACCGAACCGAAGAGCTCCATCTTCTCCTTGACGGTCGCTTTGATGGCGTCGAAGCCGGGAGCGAGCAGCTTTCTGGGATCAAAGCCCTTGCCCTGCTGGTCCTTGCCCGCCTCAATGTAGGCTCTGGTCGCCTCGGCGAACGCCAGCTGGCATTCGGTGTTGACGTTGATCTTGGACACGCCCAGCGAGATGGCCTTCTGGATCATCTCGGCGGGGATACCCGTGCCGCCGTGGAGCACGAGGGGCATATCGCCCGTCAGCTCGCTGATCTGCGCGAGAACGTCAAAGTTCAGGCCCGCCCAGTTCGCGGGATACTTACCGTGGATGTTGCCGATGCCTGCCGCCAGCATCGTGACGCCGAGATCCGCGATCATCTTGCATTCGTTGGGATCCGCCACTTCGCCGTTGCCGACAACGCCGTCTTCCTCGCCGCCGATGGCGCCGACTTCCGCTTCCACGGAAATGCCCAGCTCGTTGGCGGTTGCGACCAGCTCCTTGGTCTTCGCGATGTTTTCGTCGATCGGATAGTGGGAGCCGTCAAACATAACCGACGAGAAGCCGGCCTCGATGCACTTTTTCGCACCCTCGTAGGAGCCGTGGTCGAGGTGGAGCGCCACGGGAACCGTGATGCCGAGCTCGTTGATCATACCGTTGACCATGCCGACGATGGTGGTGTAGCCGCACATATACTTACCGGCACCTTCGGAAACGCCGAGGATAACGGGGGAGTTGAGCTCCTGCGCGGTGAGGAGAATGGCCTTCGTCCACTCCAGGTTGTTGATGTTGAACTGACCGACAGCGTACTTGCCGGCCTTTGCCTTGTTGAGCATGTCCTTTGCCGAAACTAACATAACGTATTACCTCTCTTCCATAGTGTGGGGATCCGTTCCCCGCATTTGGTTATAATTTTAACATATATAAAACGGCTTGTCAATTCCTTTATACAGAAGAAACACGGGTTTGCAAAAAGGAACAGGGTGTGGTATACTGGATATACTATGGAAAGGATGTGAGCCTTTTGCGTGAGGATATTACCAGTATTCCCGTAACCGATGTGTTTGATGAGCATGACGGTTGCCCGATTTGCCGTATGCGGGATCTGCTTGAGACGCGTGTCACCGATTATATCACCGGTGCGGCAATGATGGAGCCCGATGTGCGTCAGGAGACGAACGATCGCGGCTTCTGTCTGACGCATTACCGCCAACTGCTGAAGAAGCGTGCGCGCCTCCCCGTAGCGCTGATGATGGAGAGCCGCTTGGCGGAAGTGGAGAAACAAGTGTTCG
Organism: Clostridia bacterium; assembly: GCA_017396175.1. Classification (GTDB taxonomy): domain Bacteria; phylum Bacillota; class Clostridia; order Oscillospirales; family Acutalibacteraceae; genus RGIG1959. The sequence continues at coordinate 9,423 of JAFQMR010000096.1, read as the reverse complement.
CCGGCGTACCGTTGTTCGGCAAGAGCGCGAAGAAGCAGGCATCGGGGGCCGAAAAGGTGCTGTCCTCCTGCTTTGTGTGCGAGCGCGTTGACTGGGCGATGACGCGACTTCTCGCGACCGTGTGCCGCCTATGGGAGAATGAACGCGATTTTCGTGACAGCTTTGAACAACAGGAGCATCTGTGTCTGCCGCATTTTGAGCTGTTGGTGCAGGTGGCCTCGCAGACGATGAATAAGAAGAATGTCGGAGATTTTGCGAAAGCCTCCTCGACGCTGTGCCGGAAGTATCTGGAAGAGCTTCGCGGCGATGTATCTCATTTTTGCAAGATGTTTGATTACCGCAACAGCAGCGATGAAAACGCGGATTGGGGAAATTCGCGCGATTCGATCGAGCGTTCCGTTGCCTGGCTCTGCGGACGTGAGCCGTAAAACATACCACTGAAAGCCGCCTTGTTCCGTAAGGGAGCAGGGCGGCTTTTTTGGTGTTGAGGGATGCGTGCTATTGTACTTTTGGACTGTGTTTCTTCCGAGGACAGAACAGAGAGTATTTTTTTGAGTTTCGTAAAGAGTCCTCAACGCGTTGTATGCAAAAAAAGTGAAAAAGTGAAACGTTTCGTCGTCAACAAAAAGTTTTTAACGGTAAAAACCCTCGATAATATGCGAGTTTTCTCACATTTTCCACACGGTTTTCCACATTTTTAAATTCGGTTAAGTTTTACTCATTGTAAATTACAAAGTTGTAACCTGTGCGTGAGCGGCGGAATTGACAAATTTTTGACGGTTTCAATAACCGCATTTTACAGCAACAAAGCCCATAACTGCGTGTCTTGACTCGAAGGAAATATGCTTGCGCTTTGCACTTTGTGACGGATTGATTGAAAACGGTAAGCGTGACACATACTGTAGTTGCATTACACCGAAGAGGGAGGCATATCCATGACCAAAGGAGCTGTACATCAGATTATTGAAATTCAAGGAACGTCCGATCCGTATTTCGAACGGATTCTGCTGTTTGTGAAGCCCTCCTGCAGCGATCGCTCGACGGCCTTTCTTGAAGCAGAAGGTCGGCGCGCCTTGTCAGAGGCCACGCCGTATACGGGGCTTCGTCATAATCGCGCAATGTGTTGGTTCAAACGCTGCGCCTTGGTGCTGGGAGGCGCGATCGGCGGTATTTTACTGGGACTCCTCGGAGGATAACGGGGGTATTTCTTCTTTGCAAAAGTATTCAAAACCGCGCTGTGAAGCCAAAAACCGCGTGTTTCAAAAATCAAAAACGAATATATGTTCGATTTTTTGCGAAAAACTATTGATTTTTTGAAACAAGTCGATTATAATGAAGGCAATGAGTTTCAAAGCGAAAGGATGAACGACGTTATGGCAAATATCAAAGAAGAAAAGAAACTGACCGCGGCACGGGCGGAGGATAAGCAAAAAGCGTTGGAAATGGCGCTTCAGCAAATCGAAAAGAGTTACGGCAAGGGCTCAGTGATGCGTCTGGGTGAAAATATCGGCATGGCGGTAGCCAGCATTCCGACCGGTTCGATCGGCTTGGATATGGCGCTCGGCATCGGCGGACTTCCGCGCGGACGCATCGTCGAGGTATACGGCCCCGAAGCATCGGGTAAAACGACGCTTGCCCTTCACGCGGTAGCAGAAGCACAGCGTGCGGGCGGTGAAGCGGCGTTTATTGACGTGGAGCACGCGCTGGATCCTGTGTACGCCAAGGCGCTCGGTGTCGATGTGGATGCGCTTCTGGTATCTCAGCCCGACACAGGTGAGCAAGCGCTTGAAATTGCCGAGGCGCTGATCCGCTCGGGCGCGATCGACATCGTGGTTCTCGACTCGGTGGCGGCGCTTGTCCCGCGTGCGGAGATCGAGGGTGAGATGGGCGACAGTCACGTCGGCTTGCAGGCACGCTTGATGTCGCAGGCAATGCGTAAGCTCGCGCCTGTCATCTCGCGCTCCAACTGCATTGCGCTGTTCCTGAATCAGCTTCGTCAAAAGGTCGGCGTGGTTTACGGCAACCCCGAGGTAACGGCAGGCGGTAACGCGCTGAAGTATTATGCGTCCGTGCGTATGGATGTACGCCGTACCGAAACCTTGAAGGTGGCGGGCAATCCCGTCGGTTCGCATACCCGCGTCCGCATCGTGAAAAACAAAGTGGCGCCGCCCTTTAAAGAAGCCGAATTCGATATTATGTACGGCGAAGGCATTTCCCGCGAGGGCGAGGTGTTGGATATTGCCGTCCAGTTGGATATTGTGCAAAAGGCGGGCGCGTGGTTTTCGTATAACGAGGCGAGGATCGGTCAGGGCCGCGATAACGCGAAGGATTATCTGAAGAAGAATCCCGAGGTGATGGCGGAGGTTGAAGACCGCATCCGCGATAAGATGGACGAGAAACGCGAAGCGGCTCGCCGTAAATCCCCCGAAGCCAAAGCGCCTGTGGAGATCCCGATCGGTGAGGCACCGCGTATGACGGCGGCGATGGCGAAAGCAAGCATCGATATCGTTGTGGATGACGATGAATGATTCTTTTTGAAACGGTACATACTAAACGCAGAGACTTTGTAAAAAGCCTCTGCGTTTTTTATAGATCGGAGGAACAAGTATGCGACGTCAGACACTGCACCCGCGTTTTCCGAATCGGATGATCAAGGTCAAGGATATCCTGGATGAGGAGACGGTCGGCACGTATCGCACGCAGGCGATCAGCGATGCTTCTCACCGCCGCCGTTGTAACAACACGGCGATCCCGAGCGATCTTTGTGTGGAAGAAAATAAGGAATGGGTGGACGAAAACCACAAATAAAAAAGCCCCTGCATACCTTTAAAGGTTTGCAGGGACTTTGACTGTAACGGTTACAGGAGCTTTCGCACAGCGGCAACCGCGAGAGAGAAACCGTCCGCTGCGGGAACGTGCTCATCCTCATATTCAACGGTGACACTGCGGTCGTAGCCGATGTCGCGCAAAGCTTTGACGATTCCCGTCCAGTATCCCGCATCATGGCCGTTGCCGACGGCGCGTACGTGGAAGGGCGGGGCGTCAGGATTGCTGACAAACACGCCGTTTTGCGCTCGACGGTCGCTGTCAAGCAACAGATCCTTGGCGTGCACCTGAAAAACGGCGCCCTTAAGTGAACGGATCGCTGCCGCGGGATCTATGCCTTGACGGATCAGGTGCGCGGGATCGACGGTCGCACCGACGGCACTGCCGATCTCATCGCGTAAGCGGAGAAGCGTTTCGGGGTTGTATACGCAGAAGCCGGGCATCATTTTCATCGCAATACGGCGAATGCCGTAGGAGGCGGCGATCGCCGCCGCTTCGCGCCAGTAGGGGATCAGTACCCGTTCCCACTGCCAGTCGAGCACCGCTTTATAGTCGGCGGGCCAGCAGGTGGATACAAAGTTCGGGGCTTTTGAAGAAGCGCAATCGCCGGGACAACCCGAAAACACCACAACGGTATCCACGCCCAGTGCCTGTGCAATATGGCAGGCATCCACGAAATCTTGATGATGCTGTGCGGCGATCGCGCGATCGGGATGCACGGGGTTGCCGGGGCAAGACAGCGCACTGACTTGTATCGCGTATTCTTCAAGCAGGTTTTTGAGTTGCCTTACGGCATTGCCCGAACGGGCGAGCGTTTTCGGAGAGGTGAGACGCGTATCGACATACCCGCCGACACCGAGCTCGACCGATTGCACGCCGAGCTCATGCAGCGTGTTTAACGCCGAGGGCATATCAGACGCATAAAGACTCCCCAGGGTAGCGCCGAGGATCATACCGTTCCACTTCCTTCGGATTCACTTACAGTTCAATCACTTTACCGCCGTTCAGACGGGATACTTCTGCCGCAAAGCACATCAGATGGCTCGCAACGGAAACGTTGATGTCGGTGCGAAGATCCTTGCAGGTACCTTCGATCGAATCGAACAGGCCGCTCATCATCAGGTGGTCGCCGCCGCCGTGACCGTCGAAATCGTCCGTCAGGTCATGCACGTCGATCTGATACATCGGCTTGCCGTGCGGGGTGATGGAGATGATGCCGGTATCCATGTCGGCATCGATCTGACCGCGGGTACCCATCAGCTTGATCTGACGGCGCGGATACTCGGTGAGACCGGACATCGTAAAGACACCCGTGATACCGTCCTCGAATTCCATATTGATCGTCTGGTGATCGACGACATCGTTATCGCAATGGTAGACACAGCGGCCGTAGGGGCCCGTTTTGATCGCTTCGTATACGCGCTCCACGGTCGGCTCGGTTACGAGCACCTCGGTCGGATAGGTTTGACCGTTGGCAATGCCGGTGGAGGGATTGGAGATGTAAATCTTTTCGGCATCATAGGGACAATCGTCCTTGCACTGACAGCCGTCCATGCAACGTAGAGCCGCACCCGCAGGGGCACGGTCGGCGCGGAATTCATACAGACCGCCGAATGAGCTGAGACGCAGGCAACGCTTGCCGAGAAGGAAGAGGATGATGTCCATATCGTGACAGCATTTTTGAAGGATCATCGGGGTACCCGTGCGCCAGTTGCCGCGCACAAAGCTGTGTGCCTGATGCCAGTAACCGACTTGCTCGATCGCTTGGAAGTTGACAATATCACCGATCGCGCCGGACTGAAGCACACGGCGAAGTTCGCTGTAAAAGACGGTATAGCGGAGCACATGGCAAACCGCCACCGTCAGGCCCGTTTCGTTGACCTTGTCGCGGAGCGCAACGACCTCGTCCTTGTTCGGGGAGATGGGCTTTTCGAGGAGCAGATGATAGCCGAGATCAAGAGCCTTGATGGCAATTTCCACGTGGGTATCGTCGGGTGTGGCAATGATGCAGACATCGGCAAGCTTCGGCTGAGCGAGAAGCGCATCGGCATCCGTATAGCATTGCTCGTCGGTGAGATCCCACAGACGCTTTGCAAGCTCGCGGTGATCCTCACGGGGTTCCGCGATCGCAACGATTTTCATGCGCTCGGGGAACTTTTTTTGATACATCGCGTACGTCTCGCCTCCGCGGGAACCGACACCGATGATCGCTACCGTAAACTGTTTCATGGCTGACACTTCCTTATCCTGAAATTTTTTGATAGGTCAGTATTGCAAATCCGAGCTCGGTCGAAAGGGACGCGAGCGCAAGAAGCCGTTGTTGATCGGCTATCCCTGTTTTGTAATAATAGGGCGTCATTTCAAACAGGTGCCGAATGTCGTCGGGGTCCGACAGTGTGAGATCCAAGGCAAGCTCTTCCCGCTTGCACAGCTTAAAACCGTCTATGTCGGTGCGCTCGGGCTTGTTGAGGCGCACCTGATCGTAAATCGCCGCTTTAAGACCGTATAAATGACGGGCGGTCGGGATCACACGCACAAGATATCCTTGCGGCTTGACAACACGCGCAAATTCCGCATCGGCGGTGGGAGCGAAGACGCTGAGAAGCACGTCTGTACTGCGGCTTGCCAGCGGAAGGGCAAAAACGCTGGCTACCGCCAGCTCCATATCCCTGTGTCGGGAGGCCGCCATACGCAGAGCATCTTTGGAAATATCGATCCCGCATACCGTGAGGCGGGGAAGGCGTGAGGCGAGATGGGCTGTGTAATATCCCTCGCCGCATCCCGCATCGGCGAGAAGACCTTGTGCGGGAGCGATCGCTTGTACGGCTTCGCAGAGCGCATCCCGTAAAGGCGCGTAATGGCCTCGGTTGAGAAAATCACGTCGCGCGATCAGCATCCGCTTGTCGTCGCCGTGCCGTTTTAGGGAGGATTGCTGCGATCGGAGTAGGTTGACGTATCCTGCACGGGAACGGTCGAAGCTGTGTCCCTGCTGACAGCAAAGTCCCGATTCCGTATCTGTCAGCGGCCGCCCGCATACAGGGCAGGAAAAGCAGGACATGCGCATCACCCTTCGACAAAGTCTGTTCATTGCTTTTAGTATACCACATACCGATAAGCCTTGTAAAGAGAGCAAAGTGAGAAGAAACGCCCACTCTTTTGCACAAAAGTCATAAATAAAGGGAAGAACGGATACCCGTTCTTCCCAAAATGCCCCTCTGACCGCCGACGCGAACGTCGTTTCCGAGGGCAGGCTATGCAACCGGTGCGGGGAGAAGCTCTCCGAGCAGAGAAGCGGGATCAACCGCTGTTCCCTGATGATAGAGCTCCAGGTGCAGGTGAGGACCGAGATGCGCTTCCGACGGTATTGCTGCCAGTTTTCCGATAACATTGCCGACGTCCACGTGAGCGCCCTGCGGAACCGTAGCGGATACACCGCGGTAGACAGAGATGACGCCCTCACCGTGGTCCACTGTGACCGTCGGTCCCCACAAAGGATCTTCCTCCGTTGCGGAGACGGTTCCTTCGGCGATGACCATGACCGATTGTCCTTCTTCACCGCCGAGATCAAGCGCTGTATGCGCACGATAATCCGCCATCGTCTTATTGTACAGCGGTCGTTCGCTGAACGGCGTAAGGATGGCACCGTTCAAGGGTAAGGCTGTCAGGGCGGGGGGCTCGGTCGGGGCAGTGGTCGCCTCGGTCGTCGCAACGGTCGAGGTTGTGACAGTCGAAGCCACTGTCGGAGCGGCGGCGGGAATCTCTGTGGTGCGCACGGTGGGAACTGTGGTGGTTGCGGACGTATCCGTCATCGGATGATTGACGGTCTCGGAAAACGTGGAAGCGGCAACACCGCCGATGGCGATGAGACACAGCGCCAGAGCGGTAAAGAAACCGCGTCCCGTACGACGCTTGCGTTCGGATTTCTTTGTGTTATCTTCAAACGATATCGGGGTTTTGGACATAAACCGAACCTCCTTCAGATGGCTATGTGCCGTTTGATCAAAGTATGTATCCGTATGATGGGATTTATACAAAAAATTTTTCCGAAATTAGCAAACAAATGTTTGCATTTTTCGGAAAAGTGTGATACACTGGTATTGAAACAGAGAAAAATTCTGTTTTTTGAAGGAATTTTTTGCCGAACATACGGTTTTATTGTCAGAATTCGGATTACAAGGGAGGGCTTATTGTTGAAACCGCTGAATGCTAAACAACAAAAGGTACTGGAATTTTTGCGCGAACGGGCGCAGGAGGGCTTGCCGCCGACGGTGCGTGAGATCTGTGCCGCGGCGGAGATCAAATCGACGTCCACGGTTCACGCATACCTGAAGCTTCTGGAGGACGAGGGGTATATTTCCCGTCAGACGGGGTTAAACCGCGCCATCAAGCTGCCGGGCGAAAGCGTTGCGCGTGTACCGCTTGTCGGTAAGGTAACGGCGGGCCTGCCGATTCTGGCGGTTGAAAACATTGAGGATTACGTGCCGTATTCGGGCGGCGGCTATCCCGCGAGCGAGCTGTTTGCCCTTCGGGTGCAGGGCCTCAGTATGGTGAACGCGGGTATTCTTGACCGCGACGTGGTGATCGTGCATCGTACTCCCGTGGCGCAAAACGGCGATATCGTCGTGGCGCTTCTCGGCGACGAAGCAACGGTGAAGCGTATTTATATGGAAAACGGCTATATCCGTCTCCAACCCGAAAACCCTGCCTTCGAGCCGATCATCGTCGACGAAGTGGTGGTGCTCGGGCGCGTTGTGTCGTTGGTGCGGTATTTTTAAGCATCAACGATTGACAATGGTATGTTTTTTCGATATAATACGGTATACCGTCGCTTCTGCGGCGGTATACTGATTTTTGATATGGGGGCGTAAAGGTTTCGACGGGGATTGTGACACATGGTAAGCGGGTAGCGGGGCAGGACCGCTATAAAACCTGACACTTTTTAAAATTAAACGACAACAATACTGTTGCTCTCGCGGCCTAATTAGTGCTGCGCGTCCTTCCCGGGAGTACCGCGGCCCGGTGCGGGGCGTCGATTAGCGGTGAACGTGAACGGGTGCTTGCCGCTGCGCTCGTCATGAATGGGCGGCTACCGTACGCATAAGCCTGTCTGTCGGCGTGTGCTGAGGGGAATCCCAAAAGACCGACTCCACCCGAAGAAAGCTGTGTGAAGTGATTTTCGGACACGGGTTCGACTCCCGTCGCCTCCACCAAAAAAGAGAGTGTAGTCCAACGGACTGCACTCTCTTTTTTCTTGGTGGAAACGGGAGTCGAAAGCCCCGTGAAGAAAACAGTCCGGTGGACTGTTTTTAGGCCCGTTGGAGTTGATCTGACTGCCGTTGTTACATGAACCAAAAGACGAGATAAATCCTGCCTCATTGATAAAATACCCGTCGCCTCCACCAATACTAATTAAGGTTGATTCAAAACGAATCAACCTTAATTTTTTTTGTGCTTATTCACCTGTTATCAGCGCTTTTATTTGTATAAGGCGCTGTAAAAGCAGGGCTTTGTACTAAATTATAGCGGGAATATAAGGTTACTGCTTTACTGAAAAATACCGAAAAGCGGCATTTTCACCCTCTCCCCGGCAATGAATATTTACTCCCGTAAACGAACAAACCTGCCGTAAACGAGTAAAGTTCCCGTAAACGAATACCGAAAACATAACATATTATGAATTCGAAAATACATTTTTAATGATATCTTTTATGTTATAATACTATCAAAGACACTCAATCAAACAACCACCAAAAGCACATTTGATTTGTAATGGTTACTCGGAAATTATCGCCTTTTGCTGCTCTGCAATAACTTCAACAAGTTCATCGTATTCCAGTGCATCCAGTACACTGACGCTTGCATAGCAACTTATATGCGAAGGCATTTTGCTCTTAAAGGCTTTGCTCTTAAACTTGGAGTCTTTGCCATTGTTGATAATACCTTGCACAAAGGCTCTCAAAATCATCGGGTTTTTACTCATAGTACGTTCCAAAATGGCCTTGACCGGATCGACAAACTCAAAAGCAGTATGCGATACATCGAAATTATCCGCGGAATTAAGTCGATCAATCATAACCCAAATGAACAACAAGCCGGTTCTGGAAAGGGTACCTACATTGAAGTAGAATTGCTTGATCTTATCGGCGGAGATTTGGCCTTCCTTTAGAGAAGCACGCAGTCCTTTCACAACATCTTTGAAATGTGTTAAGGAAAGATATGCCCAAAATTCTTTTTCGTAAAATACATTTCGCGGAATTGTTACAGAAGTATATTTAAAGTCATCGTGCAACGCCATACCGACTTTAGCAAGTTTTGTATATCCAAATATCTCTTCATCGGCAATCGCCTGATATTTGTCAATATCCAGATACATTTCAGCAATATGTCCATTAACAGTGACCGGAACTGAATACGACTCTATCAACTTATCATCGATGGATAAAGAGCCGTTTTCTTCAAATTCTTTTAGGAGTTTTTCCATAAGCTCATCAAAGCGAGTTTTATCGATTCGACGGAGTTCAATATTCATTTCTTTTCCTCCTGTCCGCGAATTTTAACTGTGGTAGTTTCAAGAGAATTGCTGATCATTTCTTGCGC
>JAFQMR010000095.1 GCA_017396175.1 Clostridia bacterium | reverse complement strand
TTTATGCAAGGTTAAAGAATAAATTTTTCCCAAGTTGTCAAGAATAAACGATTTTCCATGATTCACAGGTGGGAGAATCTCTTCCTCGAATGCCCTGTCAAAATATGGTCGCAATTCTTCTTCCGTATATTCCTCATATTCAATCGCTGAAGTTAAAAAGTGCTTTCCTCTAACAGTTTGCGTCTTGGACATTGCCACCATTCTACCCTGAATATCCAAATCGTAACATACAGGATAATCGTTTGTGTCATCGAATTTGCCAAGAAAGAAATAATAATTAATATAATAACTGTTACTGTAATTGGATTTCTGCAATTCTATCCCACACAATAAATCTTTTCCCGCAAGATAGAATGTTTTTTTGATTTTCTTAAATCCTCGTAATTCAAATTCTTTTTTGCAGAAATTCTTAAATTGTTTTGTATCCACTAGTTTTCACCTCAGTACAATTCCAATCGCATTGTAAAACCACCACCAAGAGCTTTATTATACCTTTGCAACTGACGAATTCCGCTTCGAGCACTTCGTGGATTCATTGGCTTTAATTCATAAATTATTTTGTTATCAAAATCAACATAATCCGGACGGATTCCTTTGATATCCTTATATTCTTTCCAATCAAGATTGAATCCATCTCCTATATGTCTCCTTTGTCAGTTGGTTGAGGTAATCGTATTCATACGTGACGTAGCTACCGTCGGGGGATTGGATCGAGGAGATATTGCCGTTTTCGTCGTAGGAATACGAGATCGCAGAGCCGTTGTTGACAAAGTGCTTAACGAGGGGGGAGGTGATCATCGGCTGAAAATGCACTACGCCAGTGAGAATCAGTATTGCAATAGCCACGGCGCCCAACATTTGAGCGACAACAAACAATTTTAAAAAAGCCGCAAACCAAGGATGCGTGTCTTTCGCTACAGTTGCACAACTCCAAAAGGCCATCCAAAGCAACACAAACAGAATGATCATACATACAGCAGCGCACGCGGTGGAAGAACGAAGCGGCTCGGGAATTAGTGATGCCGCCTCAGCAAAAACAAAAGTTGCTGCAAGGAACAATAAGCTGACGCGATATTTCTTTATTCGCTCCATATTTCTATCAACCTTTCACCGACACCTTCTGTGTCATAACTCAAACCAGCCGAAAAACCCAAACCCAAATACGCCCCTACATCTATTATGGGTATCGGTTGAATCTCATCTGTGGGATACTCCACCCAACTGTCGTTTACGTCGGTGTCGTATCCTCTTCATTTTACACACACCGCTTGGATTATTCAAGCTGTAAAAGGTAACGCCGCAGAGCGGAATGCTCTGCGGCGAGTTTCAGGCTATTACTGCAAATTGCTCACAAGGGATTCCCCGGTAACGATGTATTATTTCACCCGCGTGAACTGACCGGTAATACCATCCCGTGTCAATGTCAATATATCCCCGTCGATAGAGTAAACATACACTTCCTCAAAAGAGCCCTGCTCCAACACGAGAGTATTCCCCTCCAGATGATAATCGCACATATACCGCCCTGCACTTTTATACTGTCCGTCCTCCGTGAATTCCACACGTAAATACTTCCGATTCGATTCCGGAGGAAGCTCGCGATCCCATTTTCCGACTACATCCGACACACCGCTATCCACACAGCCAATAAACAGCGTGAGCAGTAAGATAATGCCGCTCAAAGAAAGAATCAGCCGATAGATTGTTTGTGCCTTCATACTCTTTGCTCCTTTCTTTTAATCGTAACCACATAACAGGAAACGTCTGTATGTTATACAAAAGCTCATACTACGCATCAGCTCTATTATTTCGCCACTCGTTATAATCCTCTTCGTAATAATACCAATTCTCCTTTGACAAAGGTCGTTGATACGTCAAAAATTGAAGAGCAGATAAATCTCCTGACCCGTCGACGGAATATACAAATCCGGCGTCAAATTCAGAGCCAATAAGCCTTCTCCAAACATCAAACACTACGACATTATCCTTTTTTGTGATGTGATTATATCCTTTATCTTCCAGGTTGACGGCGAGTTGTTTGATTGTTTGAGACGGAAACGTTATCGGTTTGCCGAGACCACCCGATATATCCAGTGGTTTGCCGAACTCACCCAATACTTCTATCGGTTTAAAATTAATGTATACTGTATTTTCTTCCAACGACAGTAAATACGATGTAACATCCATAATTGTTGAGTAATCCCGTTCAAAAACGGCATCAATATCACTCTCATTTCCCGGAAGATAGTTCTTCGCACAAGCAGACAATCCCGTCATTAATGCGATTATGCAAACGATCGCTATACACTGCCGTTTTATTAGGCTAAATCCTCCTTTAACAGCACCCATTGTCACCACCATCCGAACACTCCTTCCCACTTTGCCGCCACATATCCTTTTACTATATATCCCCAATCTTCTCCTATCTCATGAGATAACGAATCATAATTAATTGGACATCCGGCGGAACCGCGGCCGTACCGCCTTCGAGGAAGAAGCGGGGTTTTGCGCCGTCCAGAGCGGCTGATACGCGATCGGGGCGCTGTCGCTCGCCGTGGACGTGACCGTCACGCCGTTTCCTTCGGTGAGCGGGGCCGCACTGATTTCCCGTTTGTACGTTACGGAACGGCACTTGAGGCCGTTCCCTACAAAAGCCGCATACCGTTCTATCTTTATTCTACAAAACGCACTCTCATTTGTCAATAAAAGGTAACGCCGCAGAGCGGAATGCTCTGCGGCGTTGTAGAGAACGCTATTATTTTTTTGTATGGATACCGCGTTCGGTTTCTTCCATCTCCACGCCCCACTCTAAGAGTTTAGCGCGAAAGGTTTCTTCGTCTGCTTCGTAAAGAACAGGGAAGCTTGTCATAGTTATTGACGATGGTTTGTTATTTTGATAGGTGGGTGGCGTGAAATATACAAAAATCATCGAAAGAGGTCTTCTCCAAGAACTATATATACAAGCATCCCATTGTTGCGGAATATGGATATCTTTAGCACAAAACTCAGCGGCAAGGCAGACCGGTGTTCTTGATATACGTGTCGGAACACCCTTATAATGCACAAAGCGCTTAATCTTTAATTCATCCCACCGATACATTCGCTTATACCACAGCAGACAAACAGTAATGCCCTCCTCACAAAACAAAAATGTACGTCCTGTAGCGATCAAGCGGCATAGACAGCCAGGAATAAACGCAATCCCAATCATTCCTATCACAAACCATCCTGTCGTGACAGCAATATATATAAATCCAATTGTTGACAAAAACAACGCAATACTTGCTATGATTTGCTTGTGCAATTCCTTGCCGGGTATAATTTTCACAGAACCCCGCCTTTCATTAAATGCTTTTGTTAAAAATAGCTCATAGTTTGTTGGACAAGAGCCGTTCCCTACAAAAACCGCATACCGTTCTATTTTTATTCTACAAAACCCTCTCTCATTTGTCAATAAAAGGTAACGCCGCAGAGCGGAATGCTCTGCGGCGTTGTGGTTTATTATTTGTGCGGTAGGGTTCGGTTTACGCTTTCTTCCGTTCGGGGATAAGGAAGATACATACAAGAGAGCTGACAAGCAGAAGCATCGGATAGAACAGATACGGGATCACGTCAAACGCCGTCAGCAGGCAACCGCCCTCGGCCGCCGTGGAGAGCGCGATCAGCATCTGTGCGCCGTACGGCAGGATGCCCTGAAAAATACAGGAGAAGGTATCCAGCACCGAAGCGGTCTTACGCGGGGAGATGCCGTAGGTCTGCGCCATATCCTTGGCGATGGGGTTTGCCATCACGATGGCGACCGTGTTGTTGGCAGTCGCGATATCCATCACGCCGACCAACAGTCCGATGCCGAGCTGTCCGCTCTTTTTCCCCTTGAAGAGGCGACGCGTCAGCGAAAGCAACGCCTCAAAGCCGCCGTATTCGCGGATCAGCGCACAGATCGCCGAGACCAGCACCGCCACCATGATCGTCTCGAACATTCCCGTCGCGCCCTCGCCCATCCGCGACAGCAACGCGGTCGCTTCCACTGCCCCCGTCGCCAGCATAATGATCGAGCCCGACACGATACCGAGCAGCAGTACCGCAAATACGTTGTTGACCACGATACCTCCCACCAGCACCAGCATATACGGGATCAGCTGCACAAGGTCGTACGGCTCCGAGACCGTCCCCTTGACCTCCTGATTGACCGACACCGCCAGGATCAATACGAGCGCCACAAGTGCCGCAGGAAGAGCGATCCAAAAGTTTTCGCGGAACTTGTCCTTCATCGCACAGCCCTGTCCGTTGCAGGCGGCAATGGTGGTATCCGAAATAAACGACAGGTTATCGCCGAACATCGCGCCGCCGACCACCGACCCGACGCAAAGCGCCGCATCAAAGCCCGAGGCCGCCGATACCGACACGGCGATCGGGGTGATCAAGGTGATCGTGCCGACCGAGGTGCCCATCGCCAGCGACACAAACGCGCTGACCAAAAACAGCACGGCAGGCGCAAACTGCACGGGGATCACCGACAGCATACAGTAAGCGACGCTTTGGGCGCTTTCGCGTCCCACCGTGCCGACAAAGATACCCGCGACAAGGAAGATCAGCACCATCGTGATGATGTTTTTGTCGCCGATCCCCTGCCCCATCAGTGCGAGCTTGTCGTCAAAGGACAGCTTACGGTTTTGCAGGCACGCCACCAAGAGTGCGATCAGAAAGATAACCACGATGGGGATGCTGTAAAATCCCATCGGGATCTGTAAGCCGTATTCAAACAGGATGCCGAGTCCAAGATATAAAAGTACAAATACGCCGATCGGCAACAGTGCCGAGATCCGTCCTTTGTTCATACATGCCTCCGAAGCGATACAATCAACAATGCGGCGGTATAGCAACCGCCGCATTTCAGTATACACGAACCGCAGAAAAATTGCAACCGTCAGCGGTCAACAATACGCCCGTCGGTCGACACCGTGACCACCTGCCACGGAATGAACTTGCCGCTTGCCTGTAAGGCGCGGCGGGTCGCCTGCTCGATGCCGCCGCAGCACGGCACCTCCATCCGCACCACCGTCACGCTCTGAATGTCGTTGTGCATCAGGATCGCCGTCAGCTTGTCGGCGTAGTCGCCCTCGTCGAGCTTCGGGCAACCGATCAGCGTGACGCGCCCGTCGATAAACTCCCGATGAAAATCGCCGTAAGCGTAGGCAGTGCAATCCGCCGCGATCAGCAGCTTGGCACCGTGAAAATAGGGAGCGTTGACAGGGGCAAGCTTGATCTGCACGGGCCACTGGGCAAGGCGGCTCGAAATCGGCGCGACCGCCTCGTCCGCGTCGCACGTCTCACGGCGGATCGCCTTCGATGCCGTTCCCGGGCATCCGCACGGCAAGACAGCGGGTGCGCTCTGCCGCTTTGCCGCCGCCACCGCCGCTTCGTCGTAAGCGGGTGCCTCCCGCTCCTCAAAGGTGATCGCGCCCGTCGGGCATACGGGCAGGCAATCGCCGAGACCGTCGCAGTAGTCCTCCCGCAACAGCTTCGCCTTGCCATCCACCATCCCGATGGCTCCCTCGTGGCACGCCGACGCACATAAGCCGCATCCGTTGCAGCGTTCTTCATCAATGGTAATAATTTTTCGGATCATTCTTTTCATTCCTCCCTTGCGTTTGTGAGTTCAGTATAGTACAATACAAGCAGAAAGTCTGTTGTTTTTACAACGAAAGGAGGCCGTTATGACACAATTTTTACCGATTCTGATGCAGTCTCCCCTGTTTGCCTCGGTGCAGGAGGAGGAGCTTGCGGGGATGCTGACCTGTCTCGGGGCGCGAAGCCGTACCTACCGCAAGGGCGACCTCGTCTTGCGGCAGGGAGACAGGCTGCAGGATGTCGCGGTGCTTGTCGAGGGTGCGTTACACATTCAGCAGGACGATTACTGGGGCAACCGCCATCTTCTTGCCCACATCGGTGTCGGCGATCTGTTCGGCGAAGCGTATGCCGCCCCCGACAGCGGTGCGTTCCCGAACGACGCGGTGGCGGTGGAGGACAGCACCGTGCTTTTTTTCGAGGTGCGGCGACTGCTGACCGCCTGCTCCTCCGCCTGTCCGTTCCACACAAAGGTCATCGAAAACCTCTTTTACGCGATCTCCGCGAAAAACCGTCAGCTGGTGCAAAAGCTCGGGCATATGTCCCGCCGTTCCACCCGCGACAAGCTCCTGTCCTATCTCTCCGAGCAGGCGAAGGTGCAAGGCAGCGGGAGCTTTTCGATCCCCTTTAACCGCCAACAGCTGGCGGATTATCTGTCCGTGGACCGCAGTGCGATGTCGAATACGCTTTGTAAGCTGCGGGACGAGGGGTGGCTTCGGTTTCGGAAGAACGGCTTCACGTTGCTCCGCGACGGCCGCGAATGAAATCCCGCTGACGCGTGGTTGCAGTTCTCGGTTTCTGTTGTATAAAGGAGCTGTATTTTACAACAGAAGATCAAAACGAGCTGTTCCGCTATATCGAAAGCGATCCCGATGCCCTCACCCATACGGTGAAGGAGCTGAAAAACGGCTGACCCGCTGCTGAAAAGGCCCCGCACTTGTCGTAGACAACGGCGGGGCCTTTTTTGTGAAGCGTGCATAAACCGAAGGCGGATATCATTGTAAAAGAGTACCCAAACGGAGCAGAATTGAGGTAAGAGTAAGCAAAAGTAGCGTTACAGACACTTAAAATACGAATCACCGTATATATCACAGAAAGATGAGATTTCAAACAAAAAAGAATCGTATGTTCTCTTGCCAAGATAGATCTCCGGCATATTGTGTATAGCGTCAGCAAAATCATACATTTTCTTCTTGTTGTTCTCGGCAGCGATTTCAAAAAGCGTTTTTATACAATACACAAG
>JAFQMR010000094.1 GCA_017396175.1 Clostridia bacterium | reverse complement strand
GTCAGCGTCATCTCCATCATCGGCTTTGTGATGCTGACGGGCATTATCGTCAACAACGGTATTGTGCTTGTCGATTACGTCAATCAGCTTCGTGCGGAAGGAACGGAGAAGCGAAAGGCGCTTCTCGAAGCGGGCGTGACACGTATGCGCCCGATCCTGATGACCTCGCTTACCACGATCCTCGGCCTGTTGATGACGGCGCTGGCCACGGGTACGGGCAGTGAGATGATGCAACCGATCGCGGTCGTCTGCATCGGCGGTATGATCTACGCGACGCTGATGACGCTGTTTGTTGTGCCGGTGATGTACGATATTTTCAACCGCAAGGAGCTGAAGGTCATCACGGACGATCAGCTTACCGAGGTGGAGGAATAAGGACAGTGAAATCGAGCGCGTTGGCGCTCGGTGTAATATCGCATAGCGATGTGAAATATTGCCTGACGGCCATGTGAAATCTGTCCTTGGGACAGGTGAAGGAGTCGGCTTCGCCGACGGAGTTATGAAAAACGGACGGGGAAACCCGTCCGTTTTTGCGTGTGTAAGCCGAAATCGGCGGGGCTTTAACCCCAAAGAAAAAGATGCGCCTCCGCGTGAGGACAACGGGAATCATCGCAATGGTTGCAATCGTTCGGACCGAATAGATGACAGCAGAGAAAATAATCACATTCATCGCATCGGCATTCATAGCCGTGCGAGCCGCTTCCTTTGCAATACGCCCCACCTTTCGAGGGAGTCAGTTCGAGATGATCGGCCTCCCGGATCCTTGTGGCACGCCCTTTCGAAATATATGTTATGTTAGAAAACATAACATATATTTTAGCTGTTTGTCAAGCCATAATGTATATGAGGTGAATGGTGATGAAGGAACGGCTGACGATATCGAAAAAGATGTTAAAGGGCGAGGATGGCTACAAGACCTTTTCCGTGCGCCTGAAAGACGAGACGGTGATGAAGCTGGAGCAACTGGCAATGCAGACAAACCGTTCACGCAATGCGGTGATCAATTTGTTGCTCGAATATGCCGTGGAGCATTGTGAAGTGGAAAGTGAAGAAAATTAAAAACGGACGGGGAAACCCGTCCGTTTTTGCGTGCAAAATCAATCGGCATCGTAGGGAACGGCCTCAAGTGCCGTTCCGTGCGTGCAAAACCGAATCGACGGTGTAGGGCGGGGGCTTGTGCTCCTGCCCTACAGTGGAGGATCGGGAAGAACCTTTTGTTCGGTATCGGTGACACACGTCACATCGCGATGTAGAGCAATGCCAGGATGAGCGGGGTGTCGGCGCGGCTTTTGGCGAGGAGCAACGCGAGCAGTAAAACCAGCGTCCGATCGTTCGCCGAGGCGGGCAGAGCAAGACGGTTTTCCAAGATTGTCACTCCTCCTCTTGTTCGTCGGACAGCGTTTTCAGAAGCGGTAACAGACGCACGAGCTTCATCATTTTTTCGGCCTCATCCAGTCGCTTTTGCCGTTCCTTGCCGAGGTGCGGAAGCAACGCCCGAAGCAAGGCGGCGTTTTCGTCCTCCTGCCCGAACGCGGAGAGGAGCGGCAACAGCTTAAAGAGCATCTCCCCGCCGAACGCATCGGCAGGCGACGGGGCGGCGGGTGTCGGCGCTTCCTCGGTCGTGCCGCCGAAGGCCGCCATCAGCTCCTCGATCTGCTTCAGACTGTCGGGAGAAGAGAGCAGGCGGTCGAGCTTTTCGGACAGATCCTCCACAGCGCCTCACCTCCCGAAACCACTTGTGCTTTGTGGTATGATCGTGTATACTGTTACTTATGAAACCGCTTCAGATAGGCCTGCACGGCAGGCGAGGACAGCAGGGCCTCCGCCTTTTGCGGATCGCCTGTGAGCTGTTCGAGCTTGCGGCGGCTCTCGTCGGACAGCGAGGCGGACAGCTTCTGATAGCCGCCGTCCGATACGGTGCGCGCCAGCTGTTCGGGGGACATCCCGAGCCGCTTGGCGGCGTATTCGAGCAAGGCTTGCATCTGAGCGGGTGTCGGTTGACTCATACGGAATCACTCTCCTACGGAAATTGAAAGGGGTAACGGACAGATGAAGGTACTGGTAGCTTCGGACAGCCACGGCGACCGCGAGGCGCTTGCGGCGATGCTTCGTAAGGAGCCGACGGTCAGAACCGTGATTTTTCTCGGAGACGGTGCCGCAGAGGCGCAGGCGTTGCAAACGGATAACCCCGCCTGCACGTGGATCATCGTCAACGGCAATTGCGACATCCGCACCGACGAACCGACCTTGCGGCTCGTCACCCTCGGCGGGGCAAAGCTGTACCTGACGCACGGTCACGGTGAGCGTGTGAAATCGAGTCTCCTGACGCTGACCTACAGTGCGTTGCAGGAGGAATGCACGGCGGCCCTGTACGGGCATACGCACGTGCCCCGTACCGATTACCGCGACGGCGTACTGCTGTTTAACCCCGGAAGCCTGGCGACGTCCCGTACCTATGGGGTATTGGACATTGAAAACGGCGTGGTGCGTTCGCGTATCGAGACGTTGTGAGCACTGCTACAGCGTATGCGGCGGAGGTAGCCTTTGTGCATAGTTTCAAAGAATTTTTCATATTTGGCGTGAATTTTTTACGGATGAGTTTGTCTCAACCCGTTGCAAAGGCTGTCGAATGATGGTATAATCATACACGGATACACACGTGAATACATATCAGGAGGGATTTCGGATGACCGGAGCGAAGGTTGCGGAAGCATTGTTTACGAAAGAAAAGCAGGTGGCACCGTTGCGCATTATCGCGCTGAGCTCGGCAAAGGAGCTCGGTGACCGCATCGATCATTATCTCACCACATGGGCGAAGGGGACCTGCCACGAGCAGGACACGTTCCTTGTGCCTGCGGAGTGCCCGCGTTTTTCGTCGGGCGACGGTAAAGGCCTTATTAAGGACAGCATCCGCGGTGATGATCTCTACATTTTGGTGGATGTGGGCAACTATTCCTGCACCTATGACTATTTCGGTCATGAGAACCGTATGTCCCCCGATGACCATTATCAGGATCTCAAGCGCATCATTCAGGCGGCGGGCGGTAAAGCGCACCGCATCAACGTCGTGATGCCGATCCTCTACGGCGGCCGTCAGCATCGCCGCAACTATCGCGAGTCGCTCGACTGCGCGGCGGCTCTGCAGGAGCTGACCGCGATGGGCGTGTCGAACATCGTGACCTTTGACGCGCACGATCCCCGCGTGCACAACGCGATCCCGCTGACGGGCTTTGACAACATTATGCCGTCCTATCAGGTGCTCAAGGCGCTGTTCCATTCGGTGCCCGATATTCATCCCGACCGCGATCATATGATGGTCATTGCTCCCGACGAGGGCGCGATGAACCGCAATATGTTCTATGCCTCGGTGATGGGCGTGGATCTCGGTATGTTCTACAAGCGCCGCGACTTCTCGCGCGTTGTGAACGGTCGTAACCCCATCGTGGCGCACGAGTATCTCGGCAACTCTGTCGAGGGCAAGGACGTGTTCATTGCCGACGACATCATCAGCTCGGGCGAATCGATGCTCGACATTGCCTATGAGCTCAAAAAGCGCAACGCCCGCCGTATCTTTACCTACGCGACCTATGCGCTGTTTGTCAACGGCCTCGAGGTGTTCGACAAGGCGGTTGCGGACGGTGTGCTCGACGGCGTGTTCGGCACCAACCTGACCTATCGCCGTCCCGAGCTTGCGGACCGTGCGTGGTTCCACGAGGTGGACGTGTCGAAGTACGTGGCCTATTTCATTGCCGCTCTCAATTGCGATGTGTCGGTGTCGACCATCGTCGATCCCCACGCGAAGATCAAGCAGCTTCTCGCGGAGTATCGCGGCGAATAATCCGAAAATCGGTTGTAAAGGAGTCGTGTTTTCAAAAACGCGGCTCTTTTTTCTTAAAGGAGGGGTACCTGTGCGTCGGATATGGATGGTTTTCGCGGTGCTTTGTCTGCTTTGCACGTCCTGCACGCCGCAGGCACCGCTCACGCAGTCGTTTTTAGCGCTCGATACCGCTTGCTCTGTCAAGCTGTACGGCGGCGCAACGGAAGCGCGTCTTCGCATGGCCGTATCCACGGTGGAGGAGTATGAACGGCTCTGGTCGCGGACGGTCCCGCAAAGCGATATTGCGCGGCTGAACGCCGCCGAGGGAGAAGCGGTTGCGCTTGCCGAGGAGACATCCGCTCTGCTTGAAACGGCATCGGCGTGGATGCAGGAGACGGACGGCGCGTTTGACATCACCGTCGCGCCTTATAAAGAGCTGTGGGAAACGGCTTCTGCTGTGCCGTCGGAGGACGTGCTCCGTGAAGCGGGACAGCGCGTCGGGGCGGAAAAGCTCCTTTCGTCGCCGTGGCGGCTGGCGGACGGCGCATCGCTCGATCTCGGAGCGATCGCCAAAGGCGCCGTTGCCGATAAGCTCTGCGAACGGCTCAAGGCGGACGGATGTACGGGGGCGCTGATCGACCTCGGCGGCAACATCACCGCCCTCGGCCGTAAGCCCGACGGTTCGCCGTTTCACGTGGCGATTGCCGATCCGCGGGACACCTCAAAGACGCTTCTGACGGTGGCGGTGACGGACGTAACACTCTCGACCTCGGGATCGTATCAGCGGTTTTACGAGCTGGAGGGGCGGCGCTATTCGCATATTCTCGATCCCAAGACGGGGCATCCCGTCGAGAACGATCTGCTGGCGGTGACGGTGATCGCGCCCTGCGGTGCGGATGCCGATGCGCTGTCGACGGCGTGCTTTGTGATGGGGTTTGATAAGGGAAAAGCGCTGATCGATTCGCTGGACGGCATCGAAGCGGTGTTCGTGAAAACGGACGGTGCGGCGGTGCCGACCGACGGTGTGCCGTTCTGCTGAGCGGAAAATGCAAATTTTTACCGAAAAGCACAAAAAAAGTGTCTTCTAAGTCTTGTTGTTTTTAAAATTATTTGATATGATAAAAGGGTAGGATTACGCCCGCTTGAGGGCGATGATTAAAGGAGGAATTCCGAAATGAACGTTTTTGGTCTTGAGGTCAATGTCAAAAACATCCCTGTGCTCGACAAGGGTTATATCCCGATGGCGGCTTTCTGCAAGGCGTTTGAGGCTTCGGCGGCAAACGGCAAGGAGATCGTGATCGCTGTGGAGCGCAATCAGGGCTATACCGCGGTGCGTAAGGTGAAGATCCACGGCACTGAGGCGATGGCTGAGGCGGACCGTGTCTATGTGGAGCGTACCGTCAAGATGCTGCTGTGGGCGTACGGCGGCTGGAAGGTGTATATCTGCGGTGATGACGCGATCGGCGCGTTCATTGCGGATACCTACAAGGTCGGCGGCGCACGCGAGTTCGACGCGGACTTTATGGGCAATGTGTATGAGAAAGAGTTTACCGTCGTGTCGGTGCCGTTTGAGCAGGCTCCCGCCGAGAAGTCGGGCGCGAAGCCTGTCGGCCGTCACCTCGACGGTTGCCGTATCGGCTTCGATGCGGGCGGATCCGACCGTAAGGTCTCCGCGGTCATCGACGGCGAGTCGGTCTATTCCGAGGAGGTCGTGTGGTTCCCGAAGACCAACAGCGATCCCGATTACCACTTTGAGGGCATTGTCGCCGCGATGAAGACGGCGGCTTCGAAGATGCCGCGTGTCGACGCGATCGGCGTGTCGTCGGCCGGTATCTACGTGGACAACCGCGCGATGGTCGCGTCGCTGTTCATCAAGGTGCCGAAGGACGAGTTTGACAAGAAGGTTAAGGATATCTACATCCGTGCCGCCAAGGAAATCGGCGATGTGCCGCTCGAGGTCGTCAACGACGGCGACGTGACGGCGCTCGCGGGCGCGATGAGCCTCGGCGAGAACGAGATCCTCGGTATCGCGATGGGTACGTCCGAAGCGGTCGGCTATGTCGACAAGGACGGCAACATCACCGGCTGGCTCAACGAGCTGGCGTTCGCTCCCGTGGACCTGCAGGACGACGCGATGGTCGACGAGTGGTCGGGCGACAAGGGCTGCGGCGTGAAGTACTTCTCGCAGGACAGCGTGATCAAGCTGGCTCCCCGTGCGGGCATCACCCTCGACGAGAGACTGTCTCCCGCTGAGAAGCTGAAGGTCGTGCAGGGCGAGATGGACAAGGGCAGCGAAGCGGCCCGCGACATCTATCGCTCCATCGGTACTTACCTCGGCCACGCGCTGGCGTACTATGCGACCTACTATCAGGTGGCACACGTGCTGCTGCTCGGTCGCGTGATGTCGGGTGAGGGCGGCGACCTCGTCATCGAGGAAGCGCGTCGCGTGCTCGCCGACGAATACAGCGAGATCACGGGCCTTGAGCTCCACCTGCCCGACGAGAAGTTCCGTCGCGTG
The DNA here is from genome assembly GCA_017396175.1 of Clostridia bacterium. Lineage (GTDB taxonomy): Bacteria > Bacillota > Clostridia > Oscillospirales > Acutalibacteraceae > RGIG1959. The sequence continues at coordinate 2,140 of JAFQMR010000094.1, read as the reverse complement.
GGCCAGTCCGCGGCGGCGGCCTCGCTCCCGCAGATCTAAAAACGCTTCACAAACGGACGGTTGCTTTTTCGGCAGCCGTCCGTTTTTCGTTATCGAAAAACTCCCGGGCTGAAAACGGACGTGTTGACGGTGTATCTTGCGGTGCTGTGTGCGGAAAATCTTGATTTTTCGGCGGGAGTATAGTACACTTATTTTATATATAGTACGGAAAGGGAGAGGGAGTATGATCGCGGAGATTATTGCTGTCGGAACGGAGCTGTTGCTCGGCGACGTGCAGGATACCAACAGCACCTGGCTGTCGCGGCGGCTCGCGATGCTGGGCATCGCGGTGCATCACCGCCAGACGCTCGGCGACAACCCGACGCGCCTGAAGGACGCGGTGGAAACCGCACGGTCGCGGGCGGATATCGTGATCCTGTGCGGCGGTCTCGGCCCGACTCCCGATGACCTGACGAAGGAATGCGCGTGCGAGGTGTTCGGTGCGGAGCTGACGCTCCACGAGGAAAGCCTTTTGCGGATGCGGACGTATTTTGAGAAAAGCGGCCGTGTGATGACCGATAACAACAAAAAGCAGGCGATGCTCCCCGTCGGGGCCACGGTGTTTCAAAACGATCACGGCACGGCACCCGGTTGCGCCTTGGAAAAGGACGGCAAGCATCTCCTGCTGTTGCCCGGTCCTCCGAGAGAACTCAAGCCGATGTTTGACGATGCGGCGGTGCCGTATCTGTTGCCGCTGACGGACGGTGTGCTTTGCTCCCGTACGGTACGCGTGTTCGGCCTCGGTGAATCGGCGGCCGCCGCCGCAGTGGCGCCGCTTCTCGACAGCGAGAATCCGACGGTAGCGCCTTACGCAAAAACAGGGGAGATGTATTTCCGCGTGACGGCGCACGCCGCCACCGAGGCGGAAGCGGCGTTGCTTTGTGCGCCGATGACCGAGGAGCTGTGCCGTATTCTCGGGGATGCCGTGTACGGCGTGGATGTCGCTTCGCTGGAGGAGGCGGTCGTCAAAGGACTGACGGCGGCAAACAAAACCGTCGCGACAGCGGAATCCTGCACGGGCGGACTGGTGTCCGAGCGGCTGACCTCGGTCAGCGGGGCGTCGGCGGTGTTTTCGTGCGGTGTGACGGCGTACAGCGGTGACGTGAAGCACGCCCGTCTCGGCGTGCCGCAGGCGGTCATCGATCGCACGGGCACGGTCAGTGCCGATACGGCGTGTGCGATGGCGCGTGGTGTCCGCCGTCTGGCAGACGCCGATTACGGCGTGGCGGTGACGGGAGCGGCAGGTCCCTCGCCTTGTGAGGGCAAGCCCGTCGGCACGGTGTTTGTCGCACTCAGCTCGTCGGAAGGCGAGTTTGTGCGTCCGCTCAATCTGACACATCGTCGCGACCGTGATTACATTCGCACGGTGGCGGCTTCTCACGCACTGGATATGGTGCGCGTCGCGCTCGGCGGCGGTGTTCCCGGGCAAGCCTATTACGGAGAATGAGACAAACAGGTATGAAACAGGTTATTTGGTACGGAAAAATAGCGGCGATGCTGTGCGTCATTGCGGTGCTGTCGATGGCGGTGACTCTCTGGACGGGGGTGGACCGCACGGCGGCACCGTCGGAGGATTCGTCCCTTCACGTGGTGACGGGCATCTATCCCGTGTACGTGGCGGCGCTCAACATCGCCGACGGCGTCGAGGGCGTGACGGTCGAGAATCTCGTCGACACGCAGGCGGGCTGTCTGCACGACTACGCGATGACCGCCGAGGATCGGCGTACGCTCGGACGGGCGGATCTGCTGGTTCTTAACGGTGCGGGGGCGGAGGCGTTCCTGCACAACACGCTTGAAAGTATGCCGGAGCTGGCGGTTGCCGATCTCTCCGAGGGGGAGCCTCTGCTGGAAAGCGGACACGTCCACGACGGCGGGCACGACCACGCGCACGCTGAGGAGGGCAACGGTCATCTCTGGGTATCTCCCGTGCGCTACCGCCGTCAGGTGGAGCGCTTGTGTGACGCCCTTTCGGCGGCCGATCCCGCGCACGCCGCACAGTACGAAGCGAATACGGCGGCATACCTTGAGGAGGTCGACGCCGTGTGGGCGCGGATGCAACAGGCGGTCGCGCCTTTTAAAGATGTCAAAACCGTGCTTTTAC
>JAFQMR010000007.1 GCA_017396175.1 Clostridia bacterium | reverse complement strand
GTCTGGAAAGACCGCCTGACCTCCTTCGACGGCGTGTCGATTTCGTATGACCAAATCGGCAACCCGCTGAATTGGCACGATGGCGCAACCCTCACGTGGCAACACGGCAGACAGCTTGCTAGCTACAGCAAAGACGGTACAACCATCTCCTACGTCTACAACGCCGACGGTATCCGCACTGCGAAAATTGTAAACGGCGTGACCACCTCGTACACCGTCACCGATGGTACCCTCCGCCGTATGACTTCGGGAGATAATACCCTCGAATTCATCAACGGTACATCGGTTGTCTTCAACGGAACCGAGTATTGGTACGTATTCAATGCGCAAAACGATGTCATCGGTCTGATTGATGCATCGGGTAACTATGTCGTAGAATACACCTATGATGCATGGGGCAATCCGTTGTCGAAATCCGGCTCCCTTGCGGATACCCTCGGCACTTTCAACCCCTTCCGCTATCGCGGCTATATCTACGACGAGGAAACGGGATGGTATTACTGCCAATCTCGCTATTATGATCCGAATGTTGGAAGATGGTTAAATGCAGATAAATATACTTCTACAGGACAAGGGATTATTGGCAACAATATGTTTGTTTATTGTGGTAATAATCCTGTTAGTAGGATAGATTATACAGGATCGTCTTGGGAAGAGATACTCTTGGATGCCGTTGAAACCGTCACTAATATTATATCGGAAATTACAGCGTATGCCGCACAAAAATATGCTGCTAATTCAGCGAGTGGCAGTGCTGGTTCGATTATAGGAGGAGGCGTGTACAGACAATTGCCCAACGGACTTGCAGCTGCATATGTATCGAAAAGTAATTCTTTGTCTGCCGTTAGCCAGGGTGCTAATACTGTGGGGAAAGTACTGGGCGCTGTAGGAATGGCAATTTCTGTTGTAAACACATCGATTACTGTTTATGAAAATTTTAATAATGATGAGTTAAGTTTCAGTCGAAAAATAACAGATTCTGTCGTAGATGTTGGTGTGACTGCAGGAACAATTTGGACGATGGGGTATATTGGAGCTACAGTGGGGGCTGGGGTTCCCATCCCAGGAGTGGGACCTGCAGCAGGTTTTCTTGTAGGCGTAGGTATAGGACTTTTGACTGAATATACTCCGATAGTGGATTGGGTGAAGGATGGCGTTGATTGGGCAGTAAACGGGATCGGCGGCTTCTTTAAAGAGTTGTTTGGATAAGAAGGGGGTGACATAATGGAACTCAAAGCGATTGAAACGCTTATCGCGAGAATTACCGATATTTTTACGGTTAAAGCCACAAAAAGCACAAAAAAGGTCGTTGTGATTTTCGGGGTACTGTCAGCGGCTGTATGCGCGTCCATCGGGAATATTCCTCTTTCGATCGGCTGCTTGATCGTAATGACCGCGGAATGGATGTATTTCCGCGTCGCTTATAAAAAGAGACCGTTTACGGCTTACAGAGTTGTCCGTGGCGGATTTTTATTTATTTTATATTTTGTGATCACCTTGAATATATGGCTGTATTGTGTTCAGATCACCCTTCGCTTTTTCGATCCTGTTCTTTTCACAGCGTTGCTTATTATTGAAGCAGCAGGTGCTGTGATAGGCTTTTTTTACACGAAGCGATGCGTGAAGAAAGGAGCGGTCAGCAAGCCGAAAATGACGGCGTATTCCGGGTTGATCACATCGGCGGGGCTGATGGGGTATTACGGGTTCCGATGCATCATTGTGAAAACTCCTATGGCATTTCAACAGGTGCTGATAACGATTTGTCTTTCGGTCGGAGGTTTTATGATGATGGTTATTCTGGGAATGTTTCATATAGCCGTATGGTACTATGTGAAAAAGTATAGGATACCCGATCACGAAATAGCTTTGGACGGCGAGTAATTGCAATAGTCTGAAAGTGCTTGTTCTGATTCACACACAACACGCCGCAGAGCATCCCGCTCTGCGGCGTTACCTTTTATTGACAAATGAGAGAGGGCTTTGTAGAATAAAGATAGAACGGTATGCAGTTTTTGTAGGGAACGGCCTCAAGTGCCGTTCCGTAACGTACAAACGGGAAATCAGTGCGCCGCCCGAATATCGTATTCTTTACCTTTTTGACATATACGCGATGATATATCTATGAGAGAAGGAGGGCCTTGCATGAATATGAAAAAAAGAAGGTTTACGGGAATCGGCATGCTACTGATAGTGCTTGTCGGATTTGCAGGTTGCGGTCAGCCGTTTGTTTCTGATAAGCCGATTGAGGTTTCGGGTAATGTAGTCGACAATGATCTGAATAATTTTATCGCCGGCGGCAATCTGGTTCGTATAGGCGATGCGTTGTATTACAATTATAATCAAACCGATGCCTGCGCGAGGATGAAGCTGTCTGCAGACGGTGCAACACCGGATATGGGAGTAACACATAAAGGCTTTAATTCCGCCCTCGGATTAGCCATTATGCGAAAGCATCAAGATTGCATTGTGTACAGGCCGTCGGACGATCCGCTATCGGAGCAGGTGCCGTTTGTGGATATATTCTTTCAGGAAACCGATAGCGCTTGTGTGTATCTACGTTACAAAGAAGAGGAGCTACCCGCGGCTGTTGACCGTACCGCTGCATTGGTGATTTTCGAAAACGGTTTTGAGACCGTATTGGCAGAGGATGTCATCCTGTGGAAGTTTTATGTTGCAGAAGACACGGTATATTATTTTAAAAGCCTCGGTCATCGTTGTGAACTTCGCAAGCACGACCTCCGCACACACACAGATGAAGCGGTCGTGGAGCACGCAATCCGTCAAGTGCCCTTTGAATGTTTTGCAGTTGGCTCAAATGTCGTGTTCTCTCTGCACAACGGTGTTTATCTCGCAACACTTGACGAAGGGGGCACCCTGACGCACATCAAGAACGGTTTTACAAGTCTAAATGTGTATAACCGCCTGGTATATATGGCAGCAGAGGATGGTGTGTCTACCTATGATCCGACCACGGGTAAGACACAAGTGCTTTGTACTCGTCCTGCAACGGAATGCTATATTCTTGATGACACGTGGGTGTATTTCGTGAGCGACAATGATTCGTTGTGGCGCGTGTCGCAGGATGGCCGAACCGAGGAGCACGTGTACGGATAATATGTTCTCACGGATTCGGTAGTTTCAAACATACGCCGCAGAGCATTCCGCTCTGCGGCGTTACCTTTTATTGACAAACGGGAGTGAGTTTTGTAGAATAAAAATAGAACGGTATGCAGTTTTTTGTAGGGAACGGCCTCAAGTGCCGTTCCGTAACGTACAAACGGGAAATCCGCTGTTGCCGTATGTCGGCGCCTTGGTGCCGCCGTCAATTATAACACCGTCACCTACGAATACGACCTCCGCGGGAACCTTCTCTCCAAAACATATCTGCTCAAAATGTTGTTGTCGGATCTTTGTTTGATATCGCGGCCGCAAACACTGCGAAGGCGATAAACGGCTCAGTTGCTAATTTAGCACCCAAAAACTATTCGACTTATGCAGGTATGCAAAGACATATAGATCCGAATCTTTCCACAACACAAATTCGAACAAGTTTTCAAAGCAGAAACAAATTAGTAAACAATCTATTTGGAGTGACAGAGAGTGTTGTTGATTTTGCTTTTGGAATTATGGAAGAACTGTTTTGATAACAGGGGGGATATCCTTGAGTAACGTAAGCGTTGAAGGACTTTTAGAAAGACTATGGGACCGCGGCGTATTGTTTTTGCTGATAGGTGTTGTTTTGTTATTGGTATCAAGGTTTTGGAATACGGAAAAGCGGAGTTGGAAATTGCTATTGGCAGCAGGTGCTTTGATCGTATATAGCCTAGCTAATATTGTTTTTTACGCTTATAAAGCATCCAACCCAACCATAGAATCGTGTGTAGCGCCATATTCACGACAATATTCGCCAAAAGGTGCAACGGATATTGAGTTTGTGTTCGGAAATAAATCGTATTATTTGGATTCTACATTGACAAAAGAAGTATTCCCTGAAGAGCTTATCGTTGGGAAGAACTATCGGATTTATTATGACAAAGAGACTAAGGTCATTTTGGCGGTAGAAATTCCACAAGCAGACGAGTTGCCTTTACTTGGCGGTTCAAGCAATTGATATAGTTCATTGCTTTAGGTCAAGCGTTATTAACAAGTGCGATTATCGGTCCGGAGGAAGATGCACGTGGATAGAAAGAAGGGTATCACGCTTTATAATCGGCGTATGGCATGGCATATGATCAGCCTAATGGCCTTGATAAATGCAACGGTTATTGGATTTTGTTGCTATGTATACTTTGTGAAATTGTCACCAACAAATCTGGCAGTCATACTATTGCTGCTTGCCCTTTTGGCGATGATTGATTTTTGCTGTATATACAATTATGCCTGCACTCGCTTTCTGATTCGTTGTCAAATTGATCACAGCGGAATCCATTGTTCGTTGCTTGGATTGCAACGATGGACTTTGAAATGGAACGACATTCGCGTTTACGGAGGGATGGGAGGCGACTTGATCCATCTTTTGTTTTTCTCGACGGATGCTTCCGAGCAAAATCAATTAAAAACAGTTGTCGGTATTAATAAACATCGAATTGTTTTTGAAAACCGTGATGAATTTTGGAGTGTGGCGGGTGAGTATATACCGGAAGATATAAAGAAACGATTGTTGGAGTTTGACGCAACAAAGCAATCCTGCTTTTATAGAAGGTGAAACGCTGACAAATTGTTTTAGAATGTAACCTAAAACCACCTTGTCAGGGGAGCTTTCTCCCTCCATACGTTATGCTCACGACAAGGAGGCGATCCTATGAGAAACGTTCACTTGATCGTTCACGAACGCTATCAAGGCGAACAAAAAGCGGCAGATGCTTTTGCAAGCGGTATATGCTATTTGGTGCGATAACCCGAGCAAAACAGCAACCGACAGGGAGGTATTCATTAAAATGAAAGTTTTTGTTCGAATATTGCTTGATGTTATAATGGTTATTTCGGGCGTCGGATTCGGAGCATATTGGCTATGGTATACATATGGTGAGTTTGCGGGGTATCGCAGAGCAGAAGAGTTGCTGGATATAGTACATATTCCGTTTACTTATGAACAAGCGGGTTTTGTCGGGCTTATATGCGCAGCTTGTTGCTGTATAGCGATGGAACTGGTGAGAAGGTTCTTTAGATAATTCTCATTTCGTAAGCAATCATTTCTGTGCGTAAGTTTCTGCGATATTCCCAAAAGGTGAAGTAAGCACTTCTTACACAACACGCCGCAGAGCATCCCGCTCTGCGGCGTTACCTTTTATTGACAAATGAGAGTGAGTTTTGTATAATAAAGATAGAACGGTATGCAGTGTTTGTAGGGAACGGCCTCAAGTGCCGTTCCGTAACGTACAAACGGGAAATCCGTTGTTGCCGTATGTCGGCGCCTTGGTGCCGCCGTAGGAAATATTGAGGAGGGAGTATATGCATTTCAAAAGATTATGTATTGGGATGGTGTTCGTGTTTCTGTTGGCGGGGTGCCACGCTGCGCCCCCGGTCTCGGAATCGACAGCGGTTTTGAATATGCCGGAGTGTATCGAAATCACTGTTCATGGATACGATGAGCATTATATTCTGAGAATTCAGGGAAACGGTGAGAAGGCTCTCACATACTACAAGGATGATGAGCTTGTCAAACGTACTGATCTTTCTCAGGAGCAGATTGTCGAACTCAACACATTGTACGCTTCGATCCACAACTTTGCCAATGGACCGATGATTGAAGAAGGGAATGTTGATACCCGTTTGATTGAGAACGGACGGTCTTATGAATTCCTGTATGTTTTAACGGAACAGGTTGAGCTAGAGCAGTATATTTGTTTGTTGAGGTCATATTATTCGGGCTCGATATATGATTGGCGTGTTGCGCAATGTGATGGTTATGCCCGGTTTAATGAACGGTCGCTTGTGTCCGCCTATAAGGATATGAGCGATTGGGCGTCTCTGAGCCGTGAAGTACAGCTAACAGACCTACCGATAACGGAGGACCTGACGGCGGCGGAAGCGCTGGACGGCAATGTGTATCAATATTTTGCCGCATACGGCATGGGCTATGTTCGCAAGGACGGTGACCGCTATTATGCTTGTTACCGTTCTGAGGATGAGCTGCTCACCGTCCGGTTTGATCGGCAGGGCACGAAAGTCGGCACAGAGCGAAAGCCATTGGCGTGAAAGGCGGTTTCTTGTATTGAAAAGCCGACATCGGTGAGGCGCAAAAAAACGGACGAGCGGGATCGCTCGTCCGTTTTGTGCTTTATTTGGATCAGCCAAACAGCGGGGTGGAGAAATAGCGTTCGGCGGTGTCGGGCAGGACGGTGACGACCGTTTTTCCCGGCCCGAGCTTTTTGGCGAGCTTCAGCGCGGCGGCGACGTTGGTGCCGCTGGAGATGCCGCACAGGATGCCTTCCTTGGAGGCAAGCTCTTTGGAGGTGCGGATCGCTTCCTCGTCCTTGATGATGCACAGGCCGTTGTAGATCTCCTGATTGAGGATGGCGGGAATAATGCCGTCGCCGATGCCCATCTGTAGGTGGGTACCGATGGAGCCGCCCGACAGGATCGCGGCGTGTTCGGGTTCGACCGCCCAGATCTCGATATCGGGGTTCGCCGCTTTCAGTGTTTCCCCGATGCCCGTGATGGTGCCGCCCGTGCCGATGCCCGAGCAGAAGCCGTGGATGGGACGGTCTGCCTGCTCGAGGATCTCTCTGCCCGTCTGGGTACGCTGAATCGCGACGTTGGCGGGGTTTTCAAACTGCTGGGGAACAAAGACGCGGCTGTCCTCGCGTTGCATTTTCAGCGCCAGCTGAAGGCATTCCTCGATGCAGGCACCGATGTTGCCCGCGTCGTGCACCAGAATCACCTCGGCGCCGTAATGCTCCACGAGCTTGCGGCGTTCCTCGCTCACGGAATCGGGCATAATGATCTTTACCCGATAGCCGCGTACCGCGCCCACCAGCGACAGGCCGATGCCTTGGTTGCCGCTCGTCGGTTCGACGATGATCGTGTCCTTGCCGATCAGGCCGCGTTCTTCGGCATCGCGGATCATATTAAAGGCGGTGCGGGTTTTGATGGAGCCGCCGACACCGAGGCCTTCGAATTTCACAAGGATCTCGGCGCTGTCCTCATCCACCATACGGGAGAGGCGGATGAGCGGGGTGTTGCCGAGTGCATCGAGTATTGTATTACAGACCATAAGGCCGTGCACCTCACTTTTGTGACATTGACTGTTCCATTATAGCAGACGCCGTACGGTTTGGCTACTGTTTTTTTCATTTCGGCGGAAATTTTTGTTGACAAGTGAGGCGACCGCGGGGTATACTGTTGGCAAATGAACAGCAACTGCCACCGGGTAGGGCAATGCACAGCGCATTCGCCGACGTGTCGTTAGGTCTCAGAAGACACGTTGAGCGGGTGCTTTTTTGTTGGAGGGACGAGGAATGAAGACACTGGGATTGACGCGGTTTGAAGCGACGCTGTGGGCGGTGTCGGCGACGGTGATCGTCGCGGCATTCGGGCTGTCGGGATGGCAGAATATCGGGACGATGGTCACCTCGCTGATCGGCGTGACCGCCGTGCTGTTTATCGCAAAGGGGTATGTGATCGGACAGGTGCTGGTGGCGGTCTTTTCGCTTCTGTACGGCGTGATCTCACTGTTTCAGCAGTATTACGGCGAGGTGATCACCTATCTCGGGATGACCACACCGTCGGCGATCGTTACGGCGGTGGTGTGGCTGAAGCATCCGTTCCGCGAATCGCGGGAGGTGACGGTGGCCCCGCTTACCAAAGGTAAGATCGCCGTGGTGGCGATCGTCACGACCGCAGCGACCGTGGTGTTTTATGTTGTGTTGAAGGCGCTCGGAAACGCCGATCTGCTTGTCAGCACCGCGTCGGTTGCCACCAGTATGGCGGCAAGCTGTCTCACGGCATTTCGCAGTCCTTATTACGCGATCGGCTATGCCTCGAACGACGTAGTGCTGATCGTGCTGTGGACGTTGGCGGCGGTGCGGGATCCGTCGCTGTTGCCGATGGTGGCGTGCTTTGCGGTGTTTCTCGTCAACGACCTCTACGGCTTTGTGCAGTGGAAGCGGATGCAACACCGTCAGGAGGATTGACGGTTGAAGCGGAAAACGGTTTGTGGTATACTGATACGGTGAGCAAGGAGGCGGTGCGGATGGAGATTTTGTATGCGGATCGGGAGATCGCCGTGGTTGTGAAGCCTGTCGGGCTTGACAGCGAGCACGAGCTTCCGAGCGCCCTCGAGGAACAGCTCGGCGGTACGACGCTGACGGTGCATCGTCTCGACCGCGGTGTCGGCGGGGTGATGGTATACGCCCGCACCAAGGCGGCGGCCGCCGCCTTGTCGAAAGCGATCACGGACGGTACGATGGTCAAGGAATATGTCGCCGAGGTACACGGCACACCGCCTGCCGAAGGGGAGCTTGAAGACCTGCTGTTCAAGGACAGCCGTAAAAATAAGGTATTCGTCGTTAAGCGGGAGCGTCGCGGCGTAAAGAAGGCAAAGCTCAGCTACCGCACAGTGCGGGCGGGCGACCGCTCGACGGTGGCAGTGCGGCTGTTCACGGGACGCTCTCACCAGATCCGCGTGCAGTTTGCGTCGCGTGGGTATCCGCTTGTCGGGGACCGCAAATACGGCGCCAAGGACAGCGAGACGGGCTTGCGGCTGTTTTCCTGTCGGCTGACCTTCCCGTATAAGGGCGAGGAGCGCTCCTTCGAAGCGTATCCCGACTGGTTTACAAAGGTTTAAAACCGTTTCCACCGTCTGTTCATACATCGGCGGACAGACGGTGATATACTAGTTATACAGGAGGTGGCATACGATGGATGAACAGCAAGCATGGGAGGCGGTCACCGAGCTGACACCCGCATTTCTAAAAGAGATCGACGTGCTGTATTCGTCGGCGATGCGGGAGATCTGCACCAAGCTCGAAAATCTGCGCTATGAGTTTGAATACAACAAGGCGCACAACCCCATCCGTCACATCACGCACCGTCTGAAAAAGCCGGACAGCATCCTGAACAAGATGGTGCGCAAGGAGTTGCCGCCCGATCCCGAGGTGATCCGCGAGAAGATCACCGACATCGGCGGAGTGCGCGTGATCTGCTCGTATATCGACGATATTTACGCGATTGCGGAGATGCTCAAGCGACAGGACGATATTGTGGTGATGCGGGAAAAGGATTACATTAAAAACCCGAAGCCCAACGGCTACCGAAGCTATCATCTGACGGTGGGGATCCCCGTCTTTTTCTCCGAGGAGACGCGCATTATCCCCGTGGAGATCCAAATGCGGACGCTGGCGATGGATTTCTGGGCAAGCCTTGAGCATCCCATCCGCTACAAAAACAAGGGTGAGGTACCCGCCTCGACACGCGAACGGCTGACAGCGATTGCGCAGACCATTTACGATGCGGATATCGAAATGCAACAGATCTATAACGAGATCCGTGCCTTACCGAAGGAATAAAGCGGCAGAGGAATTGAAAACGGACGGTTCACGATGAACCGTCCGTTTTTTTGTATTTCTGTAGGGCACGACCTGTGTGTCGTGCCGTAACGCAAACCGTAAATCGGCGGTGCGGCGCGCACGGTTCCCGCGCAAACCTATCCCCCCGCCGTGGCAGATACATTCGACTCCGTCCCATCCGCGTCACCCTGAGCGATGTTTCGGCAGATACATTCGACTCGCTCCGCTCGCTCAGTATGACGCCGAAACAGAGTCGAACGGGTCTCGGATGGGACTCCGCTTAACTGACGCTCCAAATCTTTGATTTGGCAAGCGGAAGGTATACATGTGAGCGAAGCGAATCGGACAGTATGACGCCACGGCGG
>JAFQMR010000006.1 GCA_017396175.1 Clostridia bacterium | reverse complement strand
GGGAACGGCCTGTGTGCCGTTCCGTTTGCACAAAGACGGGAATCGGTGATGGCGGGAACCCTCTCCGTCAAAACCTGCGGTTTTGCCACCTCCCCAAAGGGGGAGGCAAGGGGAAACCGCAAATCGGCGGGGATCGTTTTACAATCCGTGCCCTTTAGGGCACACCTTCATTTTTCACTATTCACTATTCACTTTTCACTCTTCACTGCCCGTAAGTCCCCTCCGTCGCCTGACGGGGGAGCTTTGTTCTGCGCAAACCTGAAATCGGCGGGGGATGTCTTTTTCGGGGCGGCGGTGCATAGGTATAGGTTACCATTTCGGATAAAGGAGACGGTGACTATGCGGCGGTTTTTATGTGCGGTGATGTGCCTTGCGATGCTGATGGCGGGGACGGTGGCGGCGGAGGAGCGTCCGACGCGGATGTACGACACAGCATCGGGGGAGAGCGAAGAAATGCTCAGTGTGATGACAGCGGCTCCCGCGTCGCTGTCGGTGAATGCGAAATCGGCGATCTTGATGGATATTGCGGGCGGAACGGTGCTGTTTGAGCAAAACAGCGACGAGCCGCTTCCCATAGCCTCGGTGACCAAGGTGATGACGCTTTTGCTGGTGATGGAGGCGATCGACGACGGGCGGATCGCTTTGAACGATACCGTAACGGTGTCGGCAGGCGCCGCGTCGATGGGCGGCTCGCAGATCTGGCTTGAAGAAAATGAACAGATGACCGTCGAGGAGCTCCTGAAAGCGGCGGTGATCGTGTCTGCGAACGATGCGTGTGCGGCACTGGCCGAGCATCTCTGCGGGACGCAGGAGGCGTTTGTGGAGCGGATGAATACGCGTGCCGCCGAGCTGGGAGCGAAGAATACGCATTTTATGGATTGCAGCGGTCTGGATGACACGGGGGTATCCTCGGCGCGGGATATCGCGCTGATGTCCTCGGAGCTTCTGCGCGCCCATCCGACCATCCGCAACTACACGACCGTATGGATGGATTCCCTGCGGGGCGGGGCCTCGGAGCTTGTGAACACCAACCGTCTCGTACGGTTTTACAACGGCGCAACGGGACTTAAAACCGGGACGACCGCGGCGGCAGGCTGTTGTTTGTCGGCGACGGCGGAGCGGGACGGACTTGCCTTGTGCGCGGTGGTACTCGGAGCGCCGTCGAGTGATGATCGCTTCGGCGGAGCGCGTCAGCTTCTCGACTACGGCTTTGCAAGCTACAGCTTCTTCACGCCCACGGAGGAACAGCTTGCCTGTGATCCCGTCAAGGTGCTTCACGGCACCGATACGGCGGTGGCCGTCGTGCCGTCACAAACGGTCGGGTTTCCGATCGACAAGGCGATCCGCTCCTCGGTGGAGGTACACTGTGAGCTTGTCGCGGAGGCGGAGGCGCCCGTGGAGGCGGGACAACGTCTCGGAGAGGCTGTGATCGTGAGCGGGGAGACGGAGCTTTGCCGCATCCCGCTTGTTGCCGCCGCTTCGGTGGAACGGCTCGACTTCGGCAGGGCGTTTGCCCGCTTCTTCGAAGCGATGTCCTCGGGGCGCTATCGCTGAGAAATGCGCTGTTTTTTGGCAAAATGTATAAATCGGCCGAAAAAGTTACCGCAAAAGTGTTGCAAATCGGAAAAGAATATTGTAAAATAAGGTATACAAACAACCCCATTTTTTCGGAGGCGATACACTTTATGGCAGTTACATTGGATTCTCGCTACGTGGAGGGCTTTATCCGTGAGCACGAGCTCGGTGCCATGCAGGCGTCGGTGACGTCGGCGCACGAGATGCTTCACGCGAAGTCGGGACTCGGCAACGATTTCCTCGGCTGGCTGGATCTTCCCACGGCTTACGATAAAGACGAGTTCGCTCGCATCAAGGCGGCGGCCGCCCGCATTCAGGCGGACACGGACGTGTTCATCGCCATCGGCATCGGCGGTTCCTATCTCGGTGCCCGTGCCGCGATCGAATTTTTGAAATCTCCCTATTATAACAACAAATCGAAAAACACCCCCGATGTGTACTTCGCGGGTAACAGCATCAGCTCGGCGGCGTTGAACGACCTGCTGTCGCTGTGCGAGGGTAAGCGCGTGTCCATCAACGTCATCTCGAAGTCGGGCACGACCACCGAGCCTGCGATCGCGTTCCGCGTACTGCGTGCGTATCTTGAGAAGACGGTGGGCGCCGAGGAAGCGAAAAAGCGCATCTACGTTACGACCGACCGCGCTCGCGGCACGCTCAAGGCGCTTGCCGACCGCGAAGGCTACGAGACGTTTGTGGTGCCCGATGACGTCGGCGGCCGTTTCTCGGTGCTGACGGCGGTCGGACTCCTGCCCATCGCGGTGGCGGGTTGTGACATCGACGCCCTGATGCAGGGTGCGGCAAAGGCGCAGGCGGAGCTTGCGAACCCCGATCTTCAGACGAACGATTGCTACCGCTATGCGGCACTCCGCTCCATCCTGCACCGCAAAGGTCGCGCTGTGGAGCTGATGGTCAGCTACGAGCCCTGCTGGCAGCTGATGAGCGAATGGTGGAAGCAACTGTACGGCGAGAGTGAGGGTAAGGACGGCAAGGGCTTGTTCCCTGCGTCCGCGATCTTCTCGACCGATCTGCACTCCCTCGGTCAGTTCGTGCAGGACGGCAGCAACATCCTGTTCGAGACCGCGGTGATGATCGACAAAGCCCCCTCGGAGCTTGTCATTGAGGAGGATCCCGAGAACGTCGACGGACTGAACTTCCTGACGGGCCGCCCGATGAGCTTTGTCAACGAGAAAGCGTTCGAGGGTACGGTGCTGGCGCACGCGGACGGCGGCACGCCGACACTGGTGCTTCATGTGCCTGCGGCGGACGAAGCGTCGCTCGGCTATATGATCTATTTCCTCGAAAAGGCATGTGCGATCTCGGGGTATATGCTCGGTGTCAACCCGTTTGATCAGCCGGGTGTGGAAAGCTACAAGAAAAATATGTTTGCGCTGCTCGGTAAGCCCGGCTATGAGGCGCAGAAAGAAGCGCTTGAAGCGCGTCTCGGACGGTAAACACTTTCGGAACGATCCGCTCAATACCGAGCGGTTGTGAACATAAAGGAGGACAACACTATGATCACTTTGATTCTCGGCAACAAGGGTAGCGGCAAAACCAAGCGTCTGCTCGATATGTGCGCGGCGGCGACCAATGCGTCGAACGGCTGTGTCGTGTTCATCGAAAAGGATAACACCTTGACCTTTGACCTGAGTCATAAAACGCGTCTGGCAGTAGCGGAGGAGTACGGCATCGACGGCTTTGACGCTCTGTACGGCTATATTGCCGGTATGTGCGCAGGCAACTACGACATCACCGACATCTTTGTGGATTCCACGCTGAAGATCGGCGGCCGCGATATGGAAGCGCTGGCGACCTTCGTGGAGAAGCTCAGCGTGCTGGGCGAGAAGGCCTCGACCAACATCGTGATGTCCGTCTCGGCGGATCCTGCGGAAGTGCCGGAGCGCCTGAAGGGCATTGCGGAAGAAATCTGATGTTGACAGGGCGGCATCCCCCTGGGGTGCCGCCTTTTTCCTTATAATGTATGCCTGTCGGTGCATTTTTGCTTGAAAACCGCAAAAAATGTATTGACAAATTCCTTATGCGCGGATATAATATTCTGCGTGACACTTGAGGTGGACTATGGTTTTGCAGTTGAAGCCCCTGTTCGCGGGGGAGATCGATCGGATGCCCGTTGAGGCGACGCTCGATCTGTCGTCTTTTGAATTTCACGGGACGTGTCCTCTGACGCGGCCTGTCGAGGTGAAGGGCGAAATTGTCGTGCGTGCCGACATGCTGTGGTTTACCGCCACGGCCAGCTACCATTTTGAAAGCGTGTGCGACCGCTGTCTGGCGCCGGTTCACGGTGAGTTTGTCACCCGAATGGAACACATTCTGGTATCCTCGCTGAGCGGAGAGGAAACGGAGGAGCTGGTGCTCGTCGAGAACGATGAGCTGGAGCTTTTGCCGCTTACGGAGACGGATATTTATCTCGATCTTCCGCAAAAGACTCTCTGTAAAAGCGATTGCCGCGGATTATGTCAGCATTGCGGCAAGAATCTCAATGACGGACTCTGTGGCTGTCACGAGAAAAAGATCGACCCGCGTATGGCGGTGCTCGCTTCCTTGCTGACGGAAGACACAGAGTGAATCTTGGAATATCAAATTAAGGAGGTGCTGACATGGCGGTACCGAAGAGAAAACACTCCAAAGCGCGTCGCGACAAGAGACGTAACAACGTTTGGAAGATGGACGCCCCGGCGCTGATGAAGTGCCCGCAGTGCGGCGAATACAAGCGCCCGCACCGTCTGTGTGGCAGTTGCGGTTATTACAACGGCAAGCAAGTTGTAAAAGTGGAAGGCTAATCGCGTTTCACACCGCGGTCGGATCTCGACCGTTACGGACAGAGCTGTAACAAATGGTGATCGGCAGGATCCACGCCCCTTGCGGGACGTCACAGCGCAGGCATTTTGCCTGCTTTGTCGGCGTGTCGGAAAGGAGCGGCGATTCTGCTTTACCATTTTTTAGAGCTCTGTTTCTTTATGTAAACCACCCGAAAGGAGAGAGCGGTATGGCGGTTGTGATCGCATCGGTCACGGCGGGGAGTCCCTGCGCCGAAAAGGGCATTGAAGCGGGCGACAGTCTGTTGAAGATCAACGGACATGAGATCAACGATGTGCTCGACTATCGGTTCTATATCCGTGACGAACGGCTTCAAATGGTGTTCCGAAGCGGCGACGGTACGCGCACCCGCGTTGTCACCGTTGAAGGCGGAGAGCCCGGGCTCGGATTCGAAACCTACCTGATGGATGAGCAACGCCGTTGTCGTAATCAGTGTGTCTTTTGCTTTATCGACCAGATGCCGAAGGGCCTGCGTGACAGCCTGTATTTTAAGGACGACGACAGCCGCCTCTCGTTTTTATTCGGAAATTATATTACGCTGACGAACCTGTCCGATCGGGAAGCAGAGCGCCTGATGGATATGCACATCAGTCCCATCAATGTATCGGTGCATACCACCGATCCCGAATTACGGTGTCGTATGATGGGAAACCGCTTTGCAGGCGAGGCGCTTCGTTGGCTTCCGCGATTCGCCGAGGCGGGACTGCGCATTAACTGCCAGCTTGTGCTTTGTCCCGGCTGGAATGACGGGGAACAGCTCGAGCGCTCCCTGCGCGATCTGAGTGCGTTGATGCCGTCGCTTTCCAGTGTGGCGGCGGTGCCGGTCGGACTGACGAAATACCGCGACGGGTTAACGCCGCTGCGTCCCTTCACAAAGGAAGAAGCTGCGGCGGTGATCGACACGATGACGGCCTTCGGCGATCGATTGCTCCGTGAATACGGCGACCGCGTTGTGTACCCGTCGGATGAGTTTTATATTCTGGCGGAGCGCCCTTTGCCCGAACCGTCCTTCTACAGGGAGTATCCTCAGCTGGAAAACGGCGTCGGTGTGCTGGCGCTTCAAAAAGAGGAATTCCTCGAGGCCATGGCGAACGCGGTTTCGCCTTCGGCGACGGCGGACAGGCTCCTTATCGCAACGGGCACGGCGGCCGCTCCCTTTTTAGAGGCGCTGATCGCGTGCGCGAAAGAGGTTATGCCGTCGCTCAAAGCGGCGGTTTGTCCGATCGTCAATCGCTTTTTCGGCGAGCGTATTACGGTAGCGGGGCTGATTACAGGGCGAGACCTGATGGAACAGCTTCAGGGACAGCAGGCGGACCGCCTGCTCATTCCCGCGTGCATGCTTCGGCGTGAGGAGGATTGCTTCCTTGACGATGTGACCGTCAGGGATGTGGAGCAAGCGCTCGGTATCCCCGTGCAGGTCGTGGCCGTGGACGGCGCATCGCTGTGGGATGCATTGACAGAGAGTTGATTTGAAGAAAAGGGGGATGCCCTGTATGGCAAGACCGGTTGTGGCGGTTGTCGGCCGCCCGAATGTGGGAAAATCCACACTGTTTAATAAATTGATCGGACAACGCCTCTCCATTGTGAAGGATACGCCCGGCGTCACGCGTGACCGCATTTTTGCACCGTGTGAGTGGAACGGCCATACCTTTATGCTGGCGGACACGGGCGGTATTGAGCCGTACAGCGACGATATCATTCTGTCGCAGATGCGCTTTCAGGCGCAGCTGGCGATCGAGCAGGCGGATGTCATTGTGCTGGTGACGGACGTGAACGCGGGCTTGACCGCGAACGATGCCGAGGTGGCGACGATGCTTCAGCGTTCGGGCAAGCCGGTGGTGCTGTGTGTCAACAAATGCGACAAGGTCGGCGAGATCCCGCCCGATTACTACGAGTTTTACAATCTCGGCCTCGGGGATCCGATCGCGGTGTCGTCGGTGCACGGCCACGGTACGGGCGACCTGCTGGATGCGGTGACGGCGTTATTGCCCGAACCGACGGAAGAGGAAGAAGAAACCGATATCGTCAAGGTGGCGGTGATCGGACGTCCGAACGCGGGTAAATCGTCGCTTGTCAACAAGGTGTCGGGTACCCAGCGAGCCATTGTGTCGGACATTGCGGGAACGACGCGTGATGCGATCGATACCGAGGTGGAAAACGAGTACGGCCATTTTGTGTTCATCGATACGGCGGGACTTCGCCGCAAGAGTAAGGTGAACGACGATGTGGAAAAATACAGTGTGCTTCGCGCCAGAATGGCGGTAGAGCGAGCGGATGTGTGTGTCATTATGATCGACGGCACGGAAGGCTTCACCGAGCAGGACAGCAAGGTGGCGGGTATTGCTCACGAGCAGGGTAAAGCGTGCATTATTGCTGTCAACAAATGGGATGCCGTCGAAAAGGACGATAAGACGATGGATCGGATGCGCAAGCAGCTGATGAACGATTTCAGCTTTATGTCTTATGCGCCGTTTGTGTTCATCAGTGCCAAGACGGGACAGCGCCTTGACCGCCTGTACGAGCTGATCAAATATGTGCACGAGCAGAATATGACGCGTATTGCGACGGGTATGCTCAACGATGTGCTGGCGGATGCAACGGCGCGCGTACAGCCGCCTACGGATAAGGGAAAGCGTCTGCGCATTTATTATATGACGCAGGCTTCGGTCGCACCGCCGACCTTTGTGTGCTTTGTCAACCGCGCAGAGCTGTTCCATTTTTCGTATCAGCGGTATCTCGAAAATCAGATTCGCGAGACCTTCGGTTTGGAAGGTACACCCATCCGCTTCATCGTGCGTGAGCGCGGGGAATCGGGCAGTAACTAAAGGAGGATGAACGGTATGTGGGATTCGTTTCTCATCGGTATTCAGACAGCGTGGTTGCCGCTTTTGATCACGGCGGCGGTCGCTTACCTGCTCGGCAGTCTGGATTTTGCGATCATTTTGAGCAAGGGACTCGGCAAAACGGACGTGCGTGAAAAGGGCAGCGGCAATGCAGGGGCTACGAATATGCTCCGCAACCACGGCGTGAAGATGGCGCTGGCAACGACGGTCGGTGATGTCGGCAAGGCGGCGGTGGCCGTGGCGCTGGCGCAGTACGTCATCTTTCCGCTGATGGGGTGCGGGGTGTATGCGACTCACGGCGGTTACGTGGCGGCGGTGCTCGTTGTGATCGGGCATCTGTTCCCCGTGTTTTTCGGTTTCCGCGGCGGCAAGGGTGTGACGACCATGTTCGGCTCGATGGTGGTGCTTCAACCACTGACGGCGTGGCTGTGCTTTTTGCTGTATGTGATCATCATTGCCGTGTCGAAGATGGTGTCTCTCGGCTCCGTTTCGGCGGCGGCACTGATGTCGGTGATGATGTTTGTTACCGTGAAATTCTTCACGAACGCGACCGATCATCAGGTGATCTTTTTCACGGCGATGGTTGTGATCGTGTCGGCTCTTGTGATCGTAAAGCATAAGGAAAATATCAAGCGTCTGATCAAGGGCGAGGAGCGCAAGATCAGCTTTAAGAAGAAGGAGTCCTGATATGGCGAAGATTGCGGTACTCGGAGCCGGCTGGGGTACGGCTCTGGCAGTGATGGCTTCGCGCGATCACGCACACGAGGTGTGTTTGTGGTCGCCGTTTCAGCAGGAGATCGATGAGATCCGCCGCCACGGCGAGCATCGTCGGTTGCTTCCCGGGGTACCCGTGCCGCCGTCGATCACGCTGACGACCGAGCTGTCGTGCGTTTCGCAGGCAGAGGCGGTCATTCTCGCAACGCCGTCCTTTGCCGTGCGCGAAACGGCAAAGAAGATGGCACCGCTGTTGCAGGCGGGCACGCTTGTGATCAACGTCAGCAAGGGCTTTGAAGAAACGACCTTTCTGACCTTTTCACAGGTGCTTTCGGAGGAGCTTCCCGAAGCGCGTGTTGTGACGCTGACAGGCCCCTCGCACGCGGAGGAGGTCGGCCGCGGCGTGCCGACGTCGGTGGTGTGCGCCTCGAAGGATGTTGAGGCGGCGGAGTTGGCGCAGGAGCTGTTGATGAGTGAGCGCTTCCGTATCTATGTGACCGACGATGTGATCGGTGCGGAGCTCGGCGGTGCGCTGAAAAACGTGATCGCGTTGGCGGCGGGCATTTGTGACGGCCTGGCGGTCGGCGACAACACGAAGGCGGCACTGATGACGCGCGGACTTGCGGAGATCGCGCGCCTCGGCACGGCGATGGGTGCCCGCACCGAGACCTTTGCGGGACTGTCGGGTATGGGCGATCTGATCGTGACCTGCGGCAGTATGCATTCGCGTAACCGCCGTTGCGGTATGGCGATCGGTCGCGGTAAAACCGCCCGTGAGGCGGTTGCGGAGGTCGGAACCGTCGAAGGGTATTATGCGGCGGCCTCGGCGTTTGCGCTGGCACAGAAAACGGGCGTGGAAATGCCGATTACCGAGCAATGCTACCGTGTGTGCTATGAGGATAAGAATCCGTTGCAGGCGCTGAAGGATCTGATGCGTCGTCCGATGCGCCATGAGGCGGAGACGCTGTGGATGAAATAAACGGAAAAGTGAGGACAACACCATGCCCAAGGTGATGTATTTGGAAGCGGGACAGATCGTCGGAACGCACGGCGTGCGCGGTGAAGTGCATATTCAGCCGTGGTGCGACAGCCCGTCTCAGCTGGCGGCGATGAAAACGCTCTATTGGGATGAAGCGGGTACACAGCCTGTCAAGGTGCGCGCCCGCGCCCATAAAACCATCGCGCTGGCTGTGCTGGACGGCGTGACAACGGTGGAGCAGGCGCAGGCACTCCGCGGAAAGATGCTGTATGCGCACCGCGATGCGTTCCGCTTGCCGAAGGATCGGTATTTTGTGCGCGATCTTTTGGGGCTTTCCGTGCTGGACGCGGAGAGCGGCGAGACATACGGCGTGATCTGCGATGTCAGCCAGACCGGCGCCAACAGTGTGTATCACGTGAAAACCGCGGACGGCGAGGTGCTGATCCCCGCCGTACCGCTGATCGTCAAAGAGGTCGACATCGACGGCGGTGTTATCCGCATCACTCCGATCGGAGGTCTGTTTGACGATGAGGATTGATATTCTGACGCTGTTTACCGATATGTGCGACACCGTCCTGTCGGAAAGCATCATCGGACGCGCGCGAAAAAAGGGGATTCTGGAGTTTCACTGCCATCAGATCCGCGACTATACGCTCAATAAGCAGAAGCAGGTGGACGATTATCCGTACGGCGGCGGGCAGGGCATGATCATGTACGCTCAGCCGATCGCCGATTGCTTCCGCGCGGTGTGCGAGCAGACGGGGCATCGTCCGCATCTGATCTATATGTCTCCGCAGGGCAAAACCTTGACGCAGGAACGCGCTAAAGAGCTCGCCAAAATGGACCATATCTGTATTCTGTGCGGACATTACGAGGGCGTGGACGAGCGGGTGCTCGAGGCCTTTGTCGACGAGCAGATCTCCATCGGGGATTATGTGTTGACGGGCGGTGAGTTGCCCGCACTGGTGCTTGCCGATTGTGTGTCGCGGATGATCCCCGGGGTGCTGTCGGAGGACGTGTGCTTCGAGGACGAAAGCCACTACAACAGCTTGCTCGAATATCCCCAGTACACCCGCCCTGCGGTGTGGGAGGGACGGGAGATCCCCGAGGTGCTTTTGAGCGGCCATCATAAAAATATTGAAGCCTGGCGCAGAGAGCAATCGCTTCTTCGCACGAAAAAACACCGTCCCGATCTTCTGGAAACGGCGGAGTTGACGGATAAAGAGAGAGCGTTTTTGGCTAATATTTACGAAGATGAGAACGGGGAACAGGAATAGTTCCTCGTTTTTTCGGTTAAAATAGCTATATTGTGGAACGTTTTTTATAAAGGAAAGCCAAAAAGTAAAGGCAAAATAGACAAATCCGCCTTTTATTCCTCTGCCAAAATAAGGCAGGTGTACAAAAATGACGAAAAATCAACATTTTCGCAACAAAATCGTTTGACGAGGCATATTTTTGTGGTATAATACGTTCATCAGCTTAATTCTGACCGCTTCCTATGAGGAGCACGAAAAGGAGAAGATGAATTATGTTTGTGAAAGACGTTATGGTTCAGAACCAAGTCGGTCTGCACGCTCGCCCCGCTACGTTCTTTATCCAGAAGGCGAATGAGTTCAAGTCTTCTGTTTGGGTGGAGAAGGAAGAGCGCCGTGTGAACGCGAAGAGCTTGCTGGGTGTCCTCTCGCTGGGCATCGTCGGCGGCACCGAGATCCGCATCATCGCGGACGGTGCGGACGAGGAAGACGCTGTCGAGGCGCTGGTCGCGCTGGTGCAGTCGGGCTTCGCTGACTGATCGGATCGTATTTAGTAAGAAAACCGCCGTCGGGATTTTCCCGACGGCGGTTTTTTGCGTGCATGATCACTCGACAAAGTTATAGATCATTGTAGAGTATACGGTGGGGACGATGCCCGAGTCGTCAATATATTCGATCTCGATATCCGCGGTACTGCCGACGGGGAGATCTTCGGGGGTCGGGAGGCGTTGTTCGAGGCTTCGTATATCCTCCGCCCAAATATACGAAACACCGTCGATAATGCGCGTTTCTCCCAGTTCACCGATTGCAGCATCGGGATCCTCCAGGAGTTCTCCTGTGATCTCGTTGCACCACGCACCGTCTGCGATCAGGTTGCACACATACGGCGGCTCGCTTTCGGAAAAGGTTACGAACACGATGGCGTTTTCCTGTATTTGCAGATACGTTGGATCGGGGATCACGGCAAAGAAACCGTTCTCTTTCCAGGAAAGGATACGCACACGCTCAAAAAGGCTTTCGTTGTTACCCCATTCATCCAAGGGAGGCGCGGTAGGAGAAGAGGGAGGGGGCGGAGCGGCGGTCGGCGGTGCGGTCAGAAGAAGGACGGCGACTCCTGCGAGCAGGCAAAGGCAGGCCGCTGCGGCAAGGATTCGCCAAACAGCCGCCGGTGTCCTGCGGCGGAGACGCTGTGCATCGACCTCTTCAAGCAGATCGTCATCCAGCTGTGACAGCGCTTCGTGAAATTGATTCGGTGTCATAAAGAAAATCCCTCCTTCTGCAGGTAGGTTTTCAGTTCACACCGTGTGCGGTAGAGCAGGCTTTTGGCCTTGCTTTCGCTCATGCCGCAATAGCGGGCTACGTTTTTGAGGGGGTCAAGGTAATAATACCGCCCGATGAACAGCCTTCGCGCATCCTCGGAGCAGTTGCGCAGAAAGGTGCTGATCGCGCGCGCGAGCTCGGCGGCATCCAAAGAGGCTTCGGGCGTGTGCGGAGAGGAGAGACAATCCTCCAGTTCCGACAGGGAGAGAGCAAATTCACTCCCGCCGCGCTTTTGGCGGCAACGTGTGCGAAAACGGTCGATGGCGATGCGTCGCGTCAGTTTGCCGAGATAGGTTCGTAACACGGACGGCCTATGTGGAGGAATGGAATTCCACGCCGCCAGATAGCTGTCGTTGACGCTTTCCTTGGCATCCTCACGGTCGGTCACGATGTTTACGGCGATTGCCGTCAGATAACGGTCGTATTTATCCTTCGATTCCTGTACAGCGCGTTCGTCGCGTTCCCAATACAAGACGACAATGGCTTCGTCTGTCACGGATACCGCCTCCTTTCACACATCATCTCGACATCCGTTGCCGTTCGTTGCTGTATCCGATAAATATTGTATCGGTTTTTCTTAAAATTGTAAAGCAGAAGTAGGGGCGAACTGTGTGTTTGCCCGCATAACACCAAAAAGCGGAAGGTATACATGCGAGGCGTATGCCGAGTCGGACAGGGTGACGCGGATGGGACGGAGTCGAATGGTTCTGCCGCGGCGGATCGGCACGGCGGGGATCCTGTCGCGTTGCATGCGACCGCGTCCCTTTGGGACGCGCGGCGGGAGTAAACCCCCGCCCTACGTAGACACCCTTAGGGGAGGCAAGGGGGGGAACGACATCCATAAAAAACGATACCGCCCGCCGCAAATTCCGCACGTTTCGGTTGTGTCAGGCGATCGGATGTGGTATACTGATAAACGGAAGGCAGGTGAGGCGTATGGAGGAGCGGATCGAGAGATTACGGCGGGAGGC
>JAFQMR010000093.1 GCA_017396175.1 Clostridia bacterium | reverse complement strand
TGTTTGAAAACGACACCTACGATGTCACTTTACTGCTCGGCCCGATGTATCATTTGTTTTCGGATGAGGACAAACAACAAGCTTTATCCGAGGCCATCCGAGTTACAAAGCGAGGCGGCGTTGTGTTCGCTGCTTACTGTATGGGCGATGCTACCGTGCTGACCTATGGCTTTATCCGCGGCGAAATTGACAATATCATCGAAAAGTGTATGCTCGATCCCGACTCGTTCGAGACGTTTTCCCGTCCGTGGGATATCTTTGAGTTGTATCGCAAAGAGGACATTGATGCCTTGCGCTCAAAATTCCCCGTTACACAGCTTCATTATGTAGCATCGGACGGGTACGCGAACCATATGCGCGGCACACTCGCGCAAATGGACGAGCGCACCTATACGCTCTATATCAACTATCATCTGGCGACCTGTGAGAGACAGGATATGATCGGGTATTCGCATCACACGCTGGATATCTTCAGAAAGGATGAATAAATGTATGATCACACATAAAGGAACAAAAACAATACAGACTGCACGACTGCTCCTGCGGCGATTTACGGTAGAGGACGCACAGGCGATGTTCGACAATTGGGCAAGCGACGAGCGTGTCACGCGGTTTTTAACGTGGGATCCGCATACGTCGGTGGAGGAAACAAAAGAGATCCTCTCGGCGTGGTGTGCGGCTTACGAGAATCCCGACTCGTATCATTGGGCAATGGAATACGACGGCACTGTCATCGGCGGTATCAGTGTTGTGCGCTTTTACGACAAGCGGGAATGCGCCGACCTCGGTTACTGTATGGGGTATGACTACTGGAATAAAGGCTTGATGACCGAGGCGGCAAAAGCGGTGATCGACTTTCTGTTTACCGAAGTGGGCGTCAATCGCCTGGAGATCGCGCACGCCGTGAAAAATCCCGCATCGGGTAAGGTCGCACAAAAATGCGGCTTCACCTATGAGGGAACAAAACGTGAAGCCTTCAAAACATCTTCGGGCGAGTTCCTGGATATCGCTTATCACAGCCTTCTCCGCCGGGAATGGGCGAGCGGACGTAAGATCTGAGAATCCGTTTTCTCACACAAAGCGATGGCGTTTTGCTCATAAGTGATGTACAATATAGTTGCAAACCGGTTTGTGAATCACAGCCGAAAGGACGGATCTTTATGAGTAAAGCGATTGGCGAAATCTTAAAAGAATTGCGCAAGGCAAACGGCATGACACAAGAACAGGTTGCCGAAGCGCTCAACGTATCCTTCCAAAGCATCAGCCGTTGGGAAAACGGATTATCCTATCCCGATATCACGCTTGTGCCGACCATTGCACGCCTGTTTGACGTGTCCACCGATACACTGTTTGATATGGATACAACGGAGCGCGAACGCACTCGCGAACGGTACGAGCAGCAATATAAAGAATATCGCAAAAGCGGCAATCTTTCCGCCTGCCGCGATACGATGCAAGAGGCACTTGAACAGTTTCCGCGCGATCATCATATCATGATGAATCTTGCCGAAACCTTGCATCTGTTTGAGGGCGGTTCGGCAGCAGAGCGTGCGGACTATGCAGACGGTCAGTATGCTGTGCGGATCCGCACGCTTTGCGAGCGGGTGCTGGAGGATTGCAAGAAAGAGCAGGAGCGGCTACGTGCTACAGTACTGCTTTGTAAGCACTATGCCGCATCAGGCAACACAAATGAAGCTTTGCAACTGGCAAATGGCGTTGCCGATTTTGAGCATTGTCGCGAGGTGCTGTTTGGCGAAATTCTGACAGGGGATGAAAAACGACATCAGCTTCAGGAAACGATGCTGGGCGCGGTGGACTATGTTGCGACCACGCTTGTGAATACGGCGTTTCGCAAAGATTACGGTATGACGGATGTGCTGACACTTGATGAGCGCATTGCATATGTCAACACCGCAAATGAGCTGTATGCACTGTTGATGCCCGACGAAAATTATCAATTCTTCCACCGCATTGTCGGCTGGAATCACCGTCGCCTGTGTGAGCTGTATTTGCTCAAAGGCGATGTGGACACGGCGTTCGAGGCATTGCTGAAAGCCGAACAGCACGCCACCGCTTTTGATACACTGACGGATCATCACTACACCGCAACTTTTGTCAATACTCTCGTATACGATCCCGATGAGTATTTCAAATGTTG
>JAFQMR010000092.1 GCA_017396175.1 Clostridia bacterium | reverse complement strand
ATCATCGTCATCATCATCGTCATCATCAACATCCGCGGCATCGTGCACGGTATCACAGCTCTGAATAGCCCACTTTTTAATGGTCATTTTGCTGCGATCCGCACCGGTCTCGATAACCAGGGAATCTTCCTTGACTTGCAGAATGCGTCCGCAAATACCGCCGATCGTGGTTATTTCATCACCCACGCGCAGGCTGTTGCGCATCTGCTGTTCTTCTTTCTGGCGTTTGCGCTGCGGACGGATCATCACAAAGTACATAATCGCGATCATCACCACGATCATAACGATGGACATCCAGCTGCTGCTCATCATCGCGTTGTTGGCGGCGTCCGCACCGGCCGCAGGTGCGGCGGCATCACCGGATGCCAGGAACTGCATCAGTTGCATAGTAAAATACCTCCAAAAGAATTTCGTACACCTTATTATAGCGGATTTCCCTGCGAAGTGCAAGCATAAAACAAAAGAAAAGTATAAAAATTCACAATCGTTCATATCCGTTGATCCAAACGATTCGTATATTCACGATAAAAGCCTTCAAATCGGCCGTTATCCATCGCCTCGCGAATCCGTTCCATAAGCGTATTATAGAAATACAGATTATGAATAACCGCAAGACGCATACCGAGCATCTCCCCCGCTTTGAACAGATGGCGTATATACGCACGACTGTGACGGCGGCAGGTCGGACAATCGCAATGCTCATCGATCGGAAGATCGTCCTCCGCATACTTACTGTTAATCAGGTTGCGGTGGCCGTCCCACGTAAACACGTGTCCGTGACGCGCATTACGGGACGGCATCACACAATCAAACAGATCAACGCCTCGATAAACAGCTTCAAGAATATTTTCGGGGGTACCGACGCCCATCAGGTAACGCGGCTTATCTTTAGGCATATACGGCTCGACTGCCTCGATAATACGGTACATATCTGCGACAGGTTCGCCGACCGCAAGACCACCTATGGCATAGCCGTCCAGCCCCATGGTCGCAATGTCTTTCATATGAGCCACACGAAGATCATCAAACGTGCTCCCCTGATTAATACCGAAAAGCCATTGTTGTTTATTTATGGTATCGGGCAGCTCGTTGAGACGACGCATTTCCTTTTGACAACGCTCCAGCCAGCGTGTGGTCCTTGCAACAGATGCTTTCGCATAATCGTATTTGGCGGGGTTTTCAACGCACTCGTCGAACGCCATTGCAATGGTTGATGCGAGATTGGACTGAATACGCATACTCTCTTCCGGGCCGATAAACAGCTTTTTTCCGTCAATATGCGAGGAAAACGATACGCCTTCTTCTTTGATCTTTCGAAGTGTAGCAAGGGAAAAGACCTGAAATCCACCGCTGTCGGTGAGAATGGGACCATCCCATCCCGTGAAGCGGTGGAGACCGCCGCGACGCGCCACCAGATCATCGCCCGGCCGAACGTGCAAGTGGTACGTATTGCACAGCTGGACCTGACATTTGATATCTTTAAGATCATAAGCTGACACACCGCCTTTGATCGCACCGGCGGTAGCGACATTCATAAACGCGGGGGTTTGCACGGTGCCGTGCGGCGTTTCAAGCACACCGCGGCGCGCGTTACCCTCTGTGAAAAGGACTGACATTCCCATCGGAATATACCTCCTTCTTAAATAATCATCATAGCATCCCCGAAGCTGAAGAAACGGTAACGTTCCTTTACGGCATGAAGGTATGCATTCATGGTGTGGTCGTATCCCGCAAAGGCGCTGACCAGCATAATCAGAGTGCTTTCGGGAAGGTGAAAATTCGTAATCAGTCCGTCAAGCACCTGAAACCGATAGCCGGGATAAATGAAAATTTCGGTATCTCCTTCGGCAGGATGTACCGTACCGTCCTCCGACACACCGACACTTTCCAGTGTACGACAGGCGGTTGTGCCGACCGCAATTACACGTCCTCCCTGTTCTTTTGTGCGGTTGATCAGGTCGGCCGTTTCCTTCGGAAGCGTATAATGCTCGGCGTGCATATGATGCTCCGTAATTTCGTCCACCTTTACGGGGCGAAATGTCCCCAAGCCGACGTGAAGTGTAACAAAGCCGATAGAAACGCCCTTGGAACGGATCGCGTTCAGAAGATCCGGTGTGAAATGCAGACCGGCAGTCGGTGCGGCGGCAGATCCGAGTTCACGGGAATACACGGTCTGATACCGTTCTTTATCGGTCAGCTTTTCCGTAATATACGGCGGAAGCGGCATTTCTCCGATTGTTTCAAGCACCTCGTAAAAGCTTCCTTCATATTCGAAGTCCACCAAGCGGTTGCCGCCCTCCAGGATTTCCAGCACACGTGCTGTGAGCAATCCGTCTCCGAAGGAGATCACATCTCCCGGACGTGCTTTTTTACCCGGGCCGGCAAGCACCTCCCAACGAGAGGTCCCGTGCGCCTGCAACAAAAGAAACTCGACACCGCCGCCTGTCGGAACGCGTTTGCCGTAAATACGTGCCGGTAACACACGACTGTCGTTCAGGATCAGACAATCTCCTTCACGAAGACGTTCAAGCACATCCGTAAAGCGGGCGTCGGTCAGCGCGCCTGTTTTGCGATCCATACAAAGTAAGCGAGACGAATCCCGCGGTTCGATCGGTGTCTGCGCGATCAGTTCCTGCGGCAGATCGTAGTAAAAATCACTGGTTTTCATGAACAGCACCATCTTATAAAAATTTAAAATCCTACCGATAATTTACGCAAATATGTTTGACAATAGCATATCATAATGGTAAAATAAATCGAGTATGGCGTTCTTTGGGACATAGTATACCAGTTTACAGCGCCATCTGTCAATATCAGGTCAAAGAATTCCTGAATCCAGAAAGGATGCGAATCGTTTATGAAACAATTCAAAGTCGGTATCATCGGTGCGACCGGTATGGTCGGTCAGCGTTTTGCCACCCTGCTCGAAAACCATCCGTGGTTTACGGTCACGACTCTCGCGGCCAGCGGCCGTTCGGCGGGCAAGACCTATAAAGAGGCCGTCGGCAACCGTTGGGCTATGAAAACGCCGATGCCCGCTTCGATGGAAAATATGATCATTGTGGACGCTGCGGATATCGCGGCCGTAACGGCGGATGTTGATTTCTGCTTCTGCGCCGTCAATATGAAAAAGGATGAGATCAAAGCTCTCGAAGAGGCCTATGCCAAAGCGGAATGCCCCATCGTTTCGAACAACAGCGCACACCGCTTCACAGATGATGTCCCGATGGTGATTCCCGAGTTGAATGCGGATCACATCCACATCATTCCCGCTCAGCGTCGTCGCCTCGGCACCAAACGCGGCTTCATTGCGGTCAAGTCGAACTGCTCGCTTCAAAGCTATGTTCCCGCTTTGTTCCCACTTTCCAAATTCGGTATCAACAAGGCGCTCGTCTGCACGTATCAGGCGATTTCCGGCGCCGGTAAGACGTTTGAAACCTGGCCGGAGATGGTCGACAACGTGATTCCGTATATCGGCGGCGAAGAAGAAAAGTCGGAGAAGGAGCCGTTGAAGATCTGGGGCACTGTGGAGGGTGACAAGATCGTGAACGCGACATCCCCCGCCTTTACCGCACAATGTCTGCGCGTGCCTGTCTCGGACGGCCACTTTGCGGCGGTATATTGCTCGTTTGATAAGAAGCCTTCGAAGGAAGAGATCATCGAAACCTGGAATTCCTTCAGCGGCCGCGCCCAGGAGCTCGAGCTTCCCAGCGCACCGAAGCAGTTCCTGCACTACTTCGAGGAAGACAATATGCCTCAGACGGCGCTTCATCGCAATCTTGAAAACGGTATGGCTGTTTCCCTCGGCCGTCTGCGCGAAGACTCGCAATATGATTATAAGTTTGTCGGTTTGTCTCATAATACCCTGCGCGGTGCCGCAGGCGGTGCGGTTCTTCTGGCTGAACTGCTGTGCGCCGAAGGGTACATGGATCGCTGATCCGGCATATACTGCATTTAGAAATCTCTATTTCGGAGGTCACTGCTATGAGTAAGAACACCATTTTTACGGGAGCCGGCGTTGCTATTGTTACGCCGATGAATGCCGACGGATCGGTGAATTACGAAAAGTACCGTGAGCTGATCGATTGGCAAATTGAAAACGGCACCGATTCCATTATCACCTGCGGAACAACAGGTGAATCCTCTACCCTTTCGGCGGAGGAGCATATTGCCGTTATGAAAGCGGCCGTGGAACAAACCGCAGGACGCGTGCCCGTAATTGCGGGCACAGGCTCCAATGACACCGCGTTCGGTGTTGAGCTGTCCGTGGAGGCACGTGAGCTCGGTGTCGATGCCTTACTGCTTGTTACACCGTATTACAACAAAGCCTCTCAGCGTGGTCTTATCACCCATTTTAATACCATTGCCGATGAAGCAAAGTTACCGGTGATTCTTTACAGCGTTCCTTCGCGTACCGGTGTTAATATTCAGCCTGCTACGGTTGCGGAACTGTATAAAAATCCTTATATTGTGGCGATCAAAGAAGCCAGCGGCGATATCTCTCAGGTTGCAAAGATCGCTTCTGTGTGTGATATTGACATTTATTCCGGTAACGATGACCAGATCGTCCCGATCCTGTCTCTCGGCGGTAAGGGCGTTATCTCGGTACTGTCCAACGTTTGCCCGAAGGAAACACACGCTATTTGTGAGTTGTATAGGAACGGCAACGTCAAAGACAGCGCGGCTCTGCAGTTAAAATATCTGGATCTTTGCAATGCGCTGTTCTGTGATGTGAATCCGATCCCTGTCAAAGAAGCGTTGAATATGATGGGCTGGAACGTCGGTGAATGCCGTCTCCCCCTCTGCTCGATGGACGAGGCAGGACGCGCAACACTGAGAACCGCGCTTGAAAAGCATCAGCTTGTCTGAACATCCACTGTGTCGAAAGGACGTTGAATTATGACGCGTTTGATTCTCAGCGGCTGTAACGGTAAAATGGGGCGTATGATCACTTCATGTGTTGCCGCTCGTTGCGATTGCGAGATTGTCGCGGGCTTTGATATCAATACGGAAGCTGCGGCAGGCTTCCCTGTTTATGCCAACCCGCTCAACTGTGACGTCGAAGCGGATGCGATTATTGATTTTTCACACCCGTCCGCTCTTAGCGGCGTGCTGTCTTACGCCAAAGCCCATCAGCTTCCCGTAGTTGTCTCGACAACCGGATTATCCGAAGAGCAAATCGCTGACGTAAAAGCGACAGCGGATAACGTACCTCTGTTCTTCAGCGCCAATATGTCGCTCGGGATCAGCCTTCTTGCCGAGCTTGCCAAAAAGGCGGCGGCGGTACTCGGTCAGGATTTTGATATTGAGATTCTTGAAAAGCATCACAATCAAAAGATCGACGCACCTTCAGGTACGGCATTGTTACTTGCGGATGCTTTGTCG
This sequence comes from Clostridia bacterium, assembly GCA_017396175.1. GTDB lineage: Bacteria > Bacillota > Clostridia > Oscillospirales > Acutalibacteraceae > RGIG1959. The sequence continues at coordinate 2,542 of JAFQMR010000092.1, read as the reverse complement.
GAATCGCTCGATTATACGCCCGAATACACGTTTGACCGCCACGCCGTACGTCAAAAGCGCGATCGTAAAGAGATCGGTTTTTCGAGCATACGCGGCGGTACGATCGTCGGCGAACACGATGTGATTTTCGCGGGACGCGACGAGGTGATCACCCTGTCGCACAGCGCCGCCTCTAAAGAGGTGTTCGCAGTCGGTGCCATTAATGCCGCCCTGTTTCTGCAAGGAAAGGCAGCGGGATATTATACGATGGCCGATCTGGTTGCCGAAGCGTAAAACCGAATACGAAAAAGCCTGTGCATAACGCACAGGCTTTTTTTATATATCGTTTCGGCAAAGATCTTTATAGCTCTCGCCCTTTACGACAAGGCGGGCTTTTCCGTTACGGATCATAACAACGGGAGGATTCGGAAGACGGTTATAATGGGATGCCATTGAATAGTTATAAGCACCGGTTGCCAGCACCGCAAGAATATCGCCTTCCTCGCAAGGCTGCAGCGACGTATGCTCCTGAATCAGATCACCGCTCTCACAGCAACGACCGGCAATGGTGACCGTTTCGGTCGGCGCCATATCCGCTTTATTGGCTACGATTACTGTATAATCGGCGCGGTACAGCGCATAGCGCGGGTTATCGGCCATACCGCCGTCGACATTAACATATGTACGAATACCCGGAATGTGCTTGACGTGTCCGATTTCATATAGCGTGATCCCTGCCGAAGCTACGATCGAGCGACCGGGTTCAATCACAATACGCGGCATCGGATAGTTCAGTTCCTTCGCTGTTTTATGAAGCGTGTCAGATACAAGTGCCATATACTCGCCGTACGGGAGCGGCTCGTCAGCATCTGTATAACGAATTCCAAAGCCTCCGCCGAGATCGAGTTCTTCCAACGTAACGCCGTAGGTGTCGCGGATTTGTGCCATAAAGCGAAGCATAACATCCGCGGCATGAGCAAAGGGCTTTTCATCAAAAATTTGTGAACCGATATGACAATGCACACCGCAAAGCGTAAGATTCGGAAGGGACAGTGCCTCTCCCACCGCTTGTAAAGCTTCCCCTGTCTCCAAGGTGAATCCAAACTTCGAATCGATCTGTCCTGTTTTGACAAAATCGTGTGTGTGTGCATCAATCCCGGGGGTAATACGAAGTAAAACCTTCACCTGTGCTTGATGCATAGCGGCAATACGTGACAGGCGAAGCAGTTCGGAACGGTTGTCCACTACGTAATGTCCCACACCGTAACCGATCGCCGTTTCAAGATCATAGGCGGTCTTATTATTGCCGTGAAAATACAGCTTTTCGGCAGGGAATCCCGCTTGTAAAGCCGTGTACATTTCTCCAAGCGAAACGACATCGGCCGTACATTGCTCTTCGTTAACAATACGATACATCTCTTTAAACGAGCAGGCTTTGCTCGCAAATGACACCGAAAAGCCATTCGGATAATGCTGTTCCATAGAGGTGCGGAAGCTGCGAAGAGCATTTCGAATCGTGGTTTCATCCATTACATAGAGCGGTGTACCGTACTCTTTCGCAAGACGTACCGTGTCACATCCGCCGATTGTCAAATGACCGTCTGTTTGAATACCAAGGCATTCGGAAACGGTTTTCGGATCCATTACATTTCCTCCTCTTCGAACGGTTCATCAGAGCAGACCTCATCAATAATTTCCGTAAGCTCTGCGGCTCCCTCGCCGTTTTCGGAAGAAAACGGCAACGTAAGCATACCTTCGTAAGCTGCCAGTTCTTCTTTCAACTCTGCTTCACGGCGGAGACGTTCGCCCTTTTTGAGTTTGTCCGCTTTTGTAAGAACCACCAGAAACGGAAGCTCGTTATCGACAAGGTAGTCGAGCATCATATAGTCATCCTTGGTCGGCTTATGGCGCATATCGATAAGCTGAATCACGAGACGTAGATCGCGCTCCTCTGCAAAATAACCGCCAATGAGATCGCTCCAACGCTTTTTTTCGCTTTGCGAAACCTTCGCATAACCGTATCCGGGCAGATCGACAAGACGCAACGTGTCGAGCTTGTAGAAGTTGATGGTCGCTGTTTTACCGGGGGTAGCACTGGTGCGCGCAAGCGCTTTGCGACCGAGAAGGCGATTGATCAGCGACGATTTTCCGACATTGGAATGACCTGAAATCGCGATCTCAGGCAAATCAGACGGTACAAGCTGTGTCACAAGGCCGGCTGACAACTCAAATACAGCGCTGTGAACATTCATGCAGAAGCCCCCTCCTTTCTGATCACACCACGGGAAGACGGCGGGAATCCTTCGTCTTCGGCGGCGTTTGTAAATACTCGTTATTTTTCGGTGCAGACGGTAATTGCAGAAGGGCGTGACAGAGGACTTCGTCCATATGCGAAACGGGAATGATCTGCAGCCCTTGCTTTACAACGTCATCCACCTTCTCGAGATCCGCTTCGTTTTCACGTGGGATCAGTACGGTCTTTATATGATGGGTATAAGCGGCCATCAGCTTTTCTTTTAAGCCGCCGATCGGGAGTACTTTACCCCGAAGCGACAACTCCCCT
>JAFQMR010000091.1 GCA_017396175.1 Clostridia bacterium | reverse complement strand
GTCCGTTTTTCCTTAACGTTTTCAAAGAAAACATTTCACAGGCGAAGCCTATTTCATACGGCGCAGCCGTATTTCACCAATTTGCTTTGCAAATTGATATCATGGTAGGTTGGTCTTATCCCTAAGACCAACCTACTAAAAAGCGTGGTCTTCTTTTTCATCCCAACACCGACATCAGTAGTTCACGGGCATCCAGTGTGGTCATTTCACCGTCACCGTTAACATCCGCTATCGCCCGTTGAGCATCACTCAGATCTTTTGCACCGACGGTTGCTTTCAATATGTAGCGAATATCGGTGGTGCTGGTGATGCCGTCCCCGTTGATATCCCCCATGGCATCGGGGGTGGTATCCTCACGGTACATACCGTCCGCCGTGTTCCGAATCGTACTCGCGGAGGACAATTGCAATCCGTTAAGCACAACGTGTCCTTCGCCGTTGAGCGTAACGGTAACGGTCTTGACGGTGGACATACCGTCGGCAGGGGCGAAGCCGTTATATGTGTAGGCACTGTAGAAATCCACGGCTTGCTCATAGCTTCCCGCGGGGATATATCCGTTCTCTTTTGCGTCGCAAAACGAAGGCCAGAAATCTGCAGCAAGTCCGAATTTCGCGTCAGCCGTTGATGTAGTCGCTTGCATTGTCACATCAAAAGCCGTGGTTGCCTGCGCTTTCACAAGCCAATTGCGAAGCACGGACACGTTGTAGGTTTCGTCGAGAGCAAAGCTCACTGTATAGCCTTCGGCAGACGAGGATGTCACCGTCAACGTGCCGTTGTCATATACGTAGCCGCCGCTCTTTGCCCTGTCGCTGACGGCAAGCGTATCGGGATTCATTAACGATACCGCTTTCGGCGAACGATCATTGACAAGCGACAGATCGTACACGCGCATATTGGTGTTGGCATTTCCCGAAGCATATAGGCGCACCTGCGTGAGCGTTACTGTCCCGTTATCGTTCAAGGAACTCTGCTCAAACGCCACATCACGCATATTGATCACACCGCGCACCCGTTTGCCGTTACCGACCATATCTTGCGTACCGTCGGCGGTCGCAAGCTTCGGGATATACGGTGACAGCGACACGGCCGCTCCGTTTTTCGTAATCAAGTATATATTGGCCGATGCATCGTTTTCCAGCACCATATCGACGTACAAGGAGGTGTGATCGGGGTCCAACGTGATGGGGCTCTCTAACACGCGGTCGGCTTTAGGCCACGCACCGTTTGTGTTGCAGAATGCGGTGGAATACGCATCCGATGTCACTTGCATGACGGTACTGTCATAGGCCCAGTCCTCCGCGTTGCCGATCAGATCACCTTCATAGGCATCGGCGTCGGCGGAATGAACAGGAACGAGGAACTGTGCCGTTGAGCACCATTTTGCGCGGGTAAAGTCACGGCCTTTGATGAGAATATAGTCCTCATACACCTCTACATACAATCCTTGTGATCCCGCGAAATCTTCGTTGTTATCATTCCAAAGATAGGCCGTCGATGCGGCATTCATAAAGCTGGCATCCATGCCGTTGCCGTAAAGAAACGGCTGTTCCTGTTCAAAGGAGGAGTGAGTATGCCCCGAGAACAACAAGGCATTGGGGTACTGTCGGAGAATATTGTGGAGGTTCTCACCCGACGGTTCGCCGAGATACCAGCGCTGATGCGCGCTTCCTGTTCGGGTCAGCGTCCCCGATACCGTATCTTTCAGCGGTTGATGTAAAAACAGAAATACCGGCATATCGGGATTGGTTGCGGCGAGTTCTGCCTTGACCCACGCAAGCTGGGCATCACTCAAAGCGCCCGCCGTGGTTTGTTCCTGCGATGCCAACACGAGGAATTTGGTGCCGTTAAGTTCAACGGAATAGTACAATCCGGGCATGCCGAGATTGGAAAGAAACCGTTCGATCTCCTCAGCATAGGTGCCGCCGTATACTTCATCATGGTTGCCGATGCTGTAATAGATCGGCGGCAACGTAAATGTCAGGCTGTCAAGGGTGCGGAGAAGCAGATCGTATTGTGCCTGTGTACCGCGATCTGTATTATCGCCGACGGTAAATATCGCTGTGCTGTTCGGGCAAAGTGTCGCTACATCGGCCAGCGCGGCTTTCAGATTGGGAATATGTGCGGGAAGATCCGACGATGCGTGCAGATCGGTCAACACCTGGAAGGAATAGCGATAGGTCGATGCAGGCGCCTTTAATGTATTGGGTGCCGCGACAAAATACGATGAAGAGTGCCCCTCCGCCACCGCCACCTCAATGCCGTTCGCCTCGTCGGGCATAAACAGGCAATCATTACACGTCATCACAAACGGCGCACCGCCGCTGTGGGTGAGTTCTTTAATAGGAAGGTAGTCCTCGAGACGCACGCCGTTTTTCGCCCAATACAAGCGATAGGTCAACGCGGATGCCGAGGACGGTGTAACGGTGACGGACAAGGCGGTTTTTCCGGCTGTGACCGAGGCCTGCACAGTGGCCGATGTCACACCGTAATCGGTTACATCGCTGTCGAGCACCGTGAAGCACACGCGGTCAAGGATGGTATATCCGTCGTTATCGCACAAAAAGGCGACATAGTCTCCTGCACCGTTCAAATTCGCGACGGAAAACGTTGCTTGCCCGCTGCCGACGGTGTATGTCCAGTCAATCGAATTCTGACCGCTTCCGGGAAGCAATCCCGCGGGATACAATCCCGTCCAGTCCTTTTGATCGGTACCGCTGTAGGTTACCGTGATCGTATCGTTCGCCTCATACACCGTACGATCAAGCGAAATGTTGGCTGTCGCCGCAAAGACCGTTGTACCGCTGAACGGAAGCATGGCAAGAATCACCATCATTGCCAGAACTATGCTCAGCCGTTTCATAGCAACCACCTCTTCTTATGGAAATGGAATGTTCTCTTGCAGGTATGGAAAAGGGCAGTGATATACGGCGTTTGCACGCCGTGTGATATTGCCGCTTTCAGCGGCAGTGATATTCACGCCTCGGCGTGAGTGATATATCGTCCTGCGGACGATGTGAAGGTGTGCCCTGCGGGCACGGATCGTAAAACACGGACGGTGTCCGTGTTTGCGGTAGCCGCTAAACACAAATCGGCGGCGTAGGGCGGGGCTTTATGTCCCGCCGTTTTTTATGTGCGGCAACGATAACCTGCGGCACGGCACATAGGCCGTGCCCTACAAAAACAGCAATCTCTTATATAGGTATGGTAACAACTACATTTTATAGTTATTGTCATTGTAGCACGCAGATACAGCGCTGTCAAGGACGGGGGGCATCGAGCAAGCCGCTGTCGGCGGCGCATTGACGCAGGGCGTCTTCGACCGTGCGGAAGCGAACACCGTGACGCGCGGCTTTTTCACAATCCATCCACAGGTTATGGGCGGGCGGAATGTCCTCAAGCGGCGTATCCTTGCCGAGAAGCCGCAGGAACTGCTTCGTGATCTCGAACATCGGGAGAGTCGTTTCGCTTCCGAAGTTATAGCTGCCGCCCGGCAGATGAAGCACCGCCTGCAGATTGTCCGCGACCTCCTGTACATAGGTGATGCCGCGGTATTGACGGGAGCTGAAGCGCAGTGTTGAGGCGGCGTTCACGACATTCAGAAAATAGTTCGGCTTCGGGGCAACGTAGTCGTACATCCATTCCGCGCGGAGCATCACCGCGTCGGGAGCGATCTCCAGCACACGCTGTTCCATCTCCCATTTATGGGCGGCGTACACGTTGGCGGGGCAGACGGTTTCCTCGGTATAGGGCCCTTCGTCGGGCATCCCGCCGTATACCTGATCCGAGCTGAAGCAGATCAGCTTTTTCCCCTTTGCCGCCTTGGCAAGCCACACGGGAAGCAGGACGTTGGCACGGTAGGAGTCGTCGGGATGCGCCTCGCATACGCCGATATCGGCGATGGCGGCGGTGTGGACGATCGCGTCGGCACCGCTTTCCGCGACAAGGCGGCGCATCTGCTCCTCGGTTGTGTCCCGAAGAGACGGACACGCCACCGTATCGGGACAGCACGCCGTCAGCTTCGCACCGACAAAGCCGTTTGCACCTGTGACCAGTATCATATCGATAGCCTCCTATGCCCGTTTTCTTCAGTATATCACAGAGGATGTTCTATTGCAAAGGGTAAGGTGCTGTGATATACTGAATACGGTTTGACGAAAACGGCGAAGGAGGCGATACGGGTGAGAAAGCCGATTTTACCAATGCGGCATACGCGGCGGTGTCAGGCCGCGGTCTACGTCTTCGCCGCATTCGCAGTGGTTGTCCCGTTTTTGGCGGGGGGTATCAGTATGTCGGCGGGGTGTCCCGACGCGTTTTCGATTTTCCTTGTGTTATCGCTGTCGGTGATGGGGATCGTGTGCATTTTCAAATACGGCTCGGCGGCGACGGCGCTTGTGGATTCGGCGGTCGCCCGCGGAGGCAAATACAGCCGCGACCGACAGCTGGACAGGATCGCATTTATCCATTCAGCCGATAGCTTGCGTGCGTTTTTGGGGGATCGCGGATACACCGTCCAAGCGGTTCCGACGGAATAACAAAACGAAGCACCGTGCGATGCACGGTGCTTCTCTGTTTTTAAAGACTGTCAGCGGACGGCGAACAGCCCGAAGCTGAAGGAGTTTCCGGATTGAACGACCGAAGAAAAGAGCGGCAAGAGGATGTGGCAACGGTGCGGAGAACACCTAAAAATTCGCAAAAGCGGTTGTGCAAAATCACGAAAGCGCGGGTTGCTGTTGATAACTTTTGACGATTTCCACGGCGGACGATTGACCGCAAAACGAATTTCGTGTATACTGTACTTGTGGAAAGCCGCGGCGAAGCGGCAGAAGAAACTCTAACGATCAGCAGAAAGGACGCGAATCGGCTATGATGAAACGTATGCTCTCCATCCTGATGTGCCTGACGATGCTGGCGGCTTTGGTCCCCGCGATCACGTGGGCACCTGAGGTGGCGGAGGCGGCTCCTTATGTAATGCCGTCTCATAACGGAAGAACCAACAATGTGACCTACACGCTTGGCGCGGGTACGGACGCGGAAACCCCCGTATATGTTGACTTCCGCAGCTCGCTGAGCACAAAAGCCTTCAACCTGAAGTACATTATCGTGCACAACACCGGTACCTATGTCGGCACGGCGAATGCGAAGAATGTACATACCAACACCAACAAGACCAGTACCACCGCGGCGTGGCACTACACGGTCGATAACAAGGAAATTTATCAGGGTGTGCCCGACAACAAGTTTGCGGGCCATGCGGGTACCTCCCGTACCACGACGCCTTCGAGTTCGAACGCCATCGGTATCGAGATGTGCGTGAACAACTTCCCTGCGACCGAAACCTTCGGCGGTGAAAGATGGTCGGACGGCGACGCGATCATGCAGTGGTACGAGAACCAGTTCGATCAGACGATGAAAAACACGGCGTACCTCGTCGCGGTGCTGTGCGAGCGTCACGGCCTTGATTACCGTACGGCGGTCAAGATGCATTATGACGCGTTGCAGTATAATCCTTCCACCAACTACGGTAAGGACTGCCCGATGCAGATGCGCGCCACCTACAACGAGGCGACCAACAGCTTCAAGCCCGCCGGATGCTATACGACGGGCCGCGACGGCTATTTCTGGCAGATCTTCTGGAGCTATCTGGAGCAGTATGCGGCGGGTGCCAAGGAGGTTGAGAGCCCCTATGCCCCG
>JAFQMR010000090.1 GCA_017396175.1 Clostridia bacterium | reverse complement strand
AGCGGATGGCCTCTAAAGTACATATGCACGCGAATCTGGTGGGTGCGCCCCGTCTCGATCACGACCGACAAAAGCGTAATCTCGCCGTCGGTGGCGAGAGATCGCCAGTGCGTAATGCTGTCCTTTCCGCCCTCTCCGACCTCACGGGTAATGGTACAACCTTCTTTGACGCGAATCGGCTGATCGATCGTTTCCTCGCCGCGCAGTTCGCCGCACACGATCGCCAGATAGCGTTTTTTACACCGTCCCGTCATAGCAAATGCCATATGCGGCGTTTTGGCCGCCACCAGCAAGCCGCTCGTATTGCGGTCAAGACGGTTCAGCGGGCGGAAGCTGAGCGGTTGTCCCTGCCGCTGAAAATACGCGACAACCGCATTCGCAAGCGTCGGATCGGGTTTTCCTGCCGACGGATGCACCGCCAGGAACGGCGGCTTATCGACAACGAGAAGATCATCATCTTCATATACGATCCGAAGCGGGATATCGGCCGCCTCGATACGCACCTGATCCTCGGGCATCGTCACCGTAACCGTCTGCCCCGCTTTAACAGGATCGATCGTACGGACGTGTACGCCGTCGAGCAGGATACCGTTTTCCACCCGCTTGAGCTTGACGACCATTCGCCAGCTCATACCGCACTCGCGCCGTAAAAACGTTTGCACAGTCTGCCCGTCCATAGCAGGCGGTACGGTATAATGTCGGATCTGCGCCATCGGGTTGCCCTTCCTTTTTAAAAAAGCGCGATCGGGGATCTGCCTGACCGCGCTTTTTTTGTGTTTTCGTTGTTATCAGTCGACCGCAACCGTCCAGCCGAACGGATCCGCCGTGCGGCCGTTTTGAAGATCGGTGAGCGAATCGTACAGCTTTTGTGCGGTTTCGCCGATCTCACCGTTATTGATGGCGATCACCTGATCATCCACCTTCAGCGAGCCGATCGGCGAAATCACCGCGGCGGTACCGGTACCGAACGCTTCTTCCAGTGTGCCGTTCGCCGCCGCATCGACCACTTCCTGCAAAGCAAGCGGGCGCTCCTCGACGTCAACACCCCACGAACGGAGCATTTCAATGCAGGACATACGGGTGATACCGCCGAGAATGCTTCCCTGAAGCGCCGGGGTGATCACCTTGCCGTTGATTTTGAAGAAGACGTTCATCGTACCGACTTCCTCGATGTACTTACGCTCCACACCGTCCAGCCACAGGACCTGCGTGTAGCCCTGTTCGGCGGCCACCTCCTGCGCTTTCAGCGAAGAAGCATAGTTGCCCGCCGTCTTGGCAAAGCCCGTGCCGCCCTTGACCGTACGGACATACTGGCGCTCCACGTAGATCTTGACGGGATTAAGGCCCTCGGGATAATAGCAACCGACAGGCGACAGGATCACCATAAAGATCAGATGCTCCGCGGGATGCACACCCACGTGCGGATCGACCGAAATGATAAACGGGCGGATATACAGCGACGTATCGGGAGCATCGGGGATCCAGTCCTTTTCGATGGATACGAGCTTCTTGACCGCTTCAACGGCAAACTCCTCGTCGATCGCAGGGATGCACAGACGCTCGTTCGACAGATTCAGACGCGCCATATTGCGGTCGGGACGGAACAGCAACACGCGTCCGTCGGGAGCACGATACGCCTTCATGCCCTCGAACACTTCCTGACCGTAATGCAGACACATCGCCGCCGGATCGAGCGACAGCGGACCGTAGGGCACAATGCGCGCATCATGCCAGCCTTGGCCTTTATCGTAATTCATCATAAACATATGGTCTGTAAAATAGTTGCCGAAGCCGAGCTTGGAAGCATCGGTCGGTTTCGCCTTCAAAGTTTCGGCGAGTTCCACACGGATCTCTTGCATAACGAAAAACGCTCCTTTTTCAGGCGGTTATCACCGCCGTTCTCAGATTGATGCTTTTATTATAGGCGCTTTCGGCGGGAAATGCAAGATGTAAGGGCAAAAAAATCCCGTCTCTTCCCGCCTCTTTTAGCGTTTATCCTCTTGTTATTTTTGTGATAATCTGCTAATATATAAATATCTATAGTTTTCTGTAAAGGAGCACGAACCATATGGAACAGAAAAAACCGTTTTACATTACCACCGCCATTGCCTATGCCTCGCGTAAGCCCCACATCGGCAACAGCTACGACATTGTACTGGCGGATATGATTGCGCGCTACAAGCGTATGACCGGTTATGACGTATACTTTATGACCGGTTCCGACGAGCTGATCGGGCGTTCGGTCATTCTGATTGCCAACCTGAAGCCCGCCGTGCTGTGCGGTGTGGAAAGCTGTGGTATGATCCTCGCCGCCGACGCAAAGAAAGAGGACGGCAGTGACGATGTCAAGGTGCTGTTCGTGGATGGTCTTGCTCCCGGCTCCACCGTGCGGTGATCCCTATGGCGATGATTTTTGACTCTCATGCACACTACGACGACGGACGCTTTGACAGCGACCGCCATGAGCTTCTCGCGGCCTTGCCGCAAAACGGTGTCTGCGGTGTGTTGCAATGCGCGACCGATCCCGCCTCCTCGGAGCGCGCGATCGCCATGAGCGAGCAGTATGAGCATATTTACGCCGCTGTAGGCTATCATCCCGAAAACTTAGAAGGGCTCACTCCCGACGATCTTACGCTCTGCCGTCGTCTGGCGGCGCATCCGAAGGTGAAAGCCATCGGCGAGATCGGGCTGGATTATTACTGGGATTCCTCCCCCCGCCCCGTTCAACAGGCGTGGTTTATCGATCAGATGCGGCTCGCCAAAGAACTGGCGCTTCCCGTTGTGGTTCACGACCGTGATGCCCACGAGGATACACTTCGTCTGCTGAAGCAGGAACGCCCCTCGGGCGTACTGCACGCCTTTTCGGGCAGTGTCGAGATGGCAAAGGAGATCCTGGACATCGGGATGTATATCGGACTCGGCGGTGTCGTGACGTTCCAAAACGCGCGTAAAACGGTCGAGGTTGCGGCGATGCTCCCGTTAGAACGACTGCTTCTCGAAACAGACGCCCCGTATATGACACCGGTTCCCTTCCGCGGCCGTCGTAACGATTCGACGATGATCCGCTTCGTTGCCGCTCGTATCGCGGAGATCCGCGGCTGTGACGTAGATACGATCCTTACGGCCACCGAACAAAACGCAAGAACGCTGTTCGGCATTGAAAGAATTTAACGCAAAAAAGGTCTGCACAAATTGTGCAGACCTTTTTTCATGATCGGTAAGAGAAATCCTCGCGGTCGAGCGTCAGATTCGGGTTGTAATAGGGATCGCCCTCTTCCAGCTCCTTCTTCCAGCGTTCCTGGAAGCGGGTGACCTCTGACACAAAGCGTGCACGCTTTTCGGGAGTCTCGTCATCACCGCGGCTGATCGATTCATAGTGATACAGCTCCGCAAACGGTGTAAACACGATCAGGTGTCCTGCCTTGCGGATACGCATACAGAAGTCAATGTCGTTAAACGCCACCGCAAAGCTTTCGTCAAGTCCGTTGACCTCTTTATACACCGACGCGGGTAACATCAGACACGCCGCCGTGACCGCTGTCACGTTCTGCGCATAGCCCGCACGGCCAAAGTATCCGGGGTTGCCGCGTGCCATATGCTTGAAGTTGTGCCCTGCGAGCGTCAGCACGCCGAGCGTCACGCCCGCGTGCTGGATGGTATCGTTCGGGTAATACAGCATCGCACCGACCGCGCCGACATCCTCGCGTTGCGAATACATCAGCATTTCCTCGATCCATTCGGGGGTGATGATCTCCACATCGTTGTTCAGCAGGATATAATGCTCGCCTCTCGCAAACTGAACGCCGAAATTGTTGATCGCGGAATAGTTAAAGCCTGCGGGCGGCTTATAGACAACAACCTTGATGTTATCGTATTGCTTTAAGGTGTCGTAATACGCAAAGGTGTCGCTGTCGCTGTTGTTTTCAACAATGATGATCTCAAAATTGCGATACGTGGATTTTTCCATAATGGAATCGATACACCGCGACAGCTCGTCTACGTGATTGTAGTTCGGGATGATAATGGACACCAGCGGATTGCCGATGATCTCATACTTCACACGGTAGATGTTCGGGTGGATCGCCGTGCTTCCTACCGTGCCTTTAAGGCCCACACGCTCCAGATGCTCTGCAACCGCTTTGCGTCCTGCCTGAATCGTATAGGGCTTTGCGTACGGATCGGACGCCACGGAGGCACTGCTTACGCGCCAGTGATAAAGCACCTTCGGGATGTGCACGATCGACTGAGCCTGTTCGGTAAGACGAAGCACCAGATCGTGATCCTGTGAGCCGTCAAACTCCTTACGGAATACGCCGCTCTTTTCGAGAAGCGAGGTTTTGAACACCGTGAAGTGACAGATGTAATTGTTGGAACGTAAGTTATCAACCGCAAAATCCGGCTTAAAGTTCGCGTCGTAAAGCTCACCGCCGAATTCGTGGAATTTGTCCTCGTCACAATAGAGGAAGTCGGCATCCCTGTCGCAGATACGCACCATATATTCATAGAGCACCGTAGGATCGAGCACATCGTCGTGGTCAAACAACGCAATATACTCACCCGTTGCCATCTCGATACAGGCGTTGGTGTTCTCGGAAATACCTTTGTTCTCGGTCAGCTTCCGATACTTGATACGCGGATCGGCTTTGGCTTTTTCAAGGCAATACTCTCCGACATAAGCGTGTTCATCGTCACTGCCGTCCGCAAGGCAAAGCTCCCACTGGCCGTAAGTCTGAAGCTCCACCGATCGGATCATCTGCTCAAGGAAATCGGTCGGCGTGTTGTACAGCGGCACAAGGATGCTGAACGTGATATCCTTCGGGAAGGTATGCCCCTCCTGCTCCCGACGAACCGATTTCGGGATCGACAGTGTCAGCTTACCGACGTTCTGATGCAGCCGCGAGTAAGCCGCCAATTGCCGTTTGGCGCCCTTCGGGCCGCCGCGTAAAAAGCCTTTCAACGCAACCGCCGCTTTCATCAGTCCGCGACGCTTGGACACAAAGTTCTTGAGGGCCTGCGACAGACGACGAAACGGAGAGGTCATTCTCCAGAAAAAGCTACGGGATATCGCCGTGTAATCGTTTGAAGCGGTGATATAGGCCGCCTCCTTCGCCGCACAATCGGCGCGAAGAGCTTCGATCTCACCGCGCAGAGCCTCCTTTTCCTCCTTCGCCGCTTGACGAACCACGTGAAGATCGTTTGTCAGATCGGCGATCTTTTGCTCGTCGGAAACAACCGTCGGCAACACACCGACCAACGGGCGGATAAGCCGCACAGCATCCGATTTGTCCGCATGCGGAGCACGAAGCACCTGCAACACGGCATCGTAATGCGCCGACACCGCCGACGCCGTATCCGTCGCCTCGGTTACAAACGGCAACAAGCCTTTCAGATGTCGGTCAACAATCGAACAGACCTCCGCCGCCGTGTTGCCGACAAACGACGGCACTCCGTAGCGTGCAAACACCGCCTCTAAACGGGTACAAGTCTTACCGTAGCTGTAAGCGACGGCGGTATGACCGTAAGCCATCGCGGCGATCGCTCCGTAAACATCGTTGCCGATAAACAAGGTACAGCCGGATAACACCGCCGTGATGTCTGCAGAGGATAAAACCGCCTGCGGGCGGTGACATACCCCGCCGCATTTTTCATTAAACGTGCCGATGGCGATATCGTCGTACTGCTCCTCGCCGAACGGCAACAGCAACACCTCGAGTCCCGCCTCCCGTAAACGCAAAACCGTTTTCACAAGAAACTCATCGTCTGTGACGGGACGTTGCAGATCAAACTGGACAACAGCATAGTTGCCCGTGAACGGCAACAGCGCACTGCAGGATGCCTCTAAGCTATCCGCCGTGAACAGCGACGCAATCCCGCAGAACGGATCGGGGCAAACCTCGATAGATTCGTCTTGTCCGAGCACATCCTTCACGTATGATGCTGATGCCTCGTCGCATACCGTCAGGTGATCGACCGTCCGAAGAACCGCCGCTGTTGCTTCTTTCACCGCATCGGCGAACGCCGTCGGAATCGAGGGGGCGTGAAACAGCACTTTCAGACGATGCTGTGCCGCAAAGAGGAGCGGCGTATACCATACATCGTGAAGCGACGCATCGGCGAAAACACCGTTACGAAGCGGCACACGCTCGTTACCGTAGCGAAGAAAGTCTCCCCCGCCGATCATCACCGCATCGAACGGTTGCTTTGCGTGGAGCGATTCCAGCATCGTGATCGGATGAACCGTCAGGCTGTCCGACACGCAGATATCGTCATCACAAGAGGAAAACAAAACAAGCTTCGCGTCTTCGCCGCGTTGCTTCATTGCTTCTTGAAACATTGTCGGGAACAACACGTCGCCGTACTTATCAACGTGATACATTCCGCACATCGCAATTGTATAGCTCATAACTACCTCCGTACGCAGAGATTTTCGACTTATTATATCACTATATACACCGTTTGTCAAAGAGATCCTGACCGCTGTTCGGTATGCAAAAAAGGATCGGCTTTAAACAGCCGATCCTTTTTGATCGTAAATGAATTATGTGTTGGATTGCTTTTTCTTAATAAACACAACCGCCGCTACCGCGATCATTGCCGCAACCACACACACCGCAAGCACAATAAGCCAGGTCATATCAGAAGATCCTTGGGTGTTTTCCTGCGAAGGTACAAGCGTGGTCACCACAACACCCTCGGTATCGGTCACTGCCTCACCCTTGGCGTCGGTCACCGTAGAAGGAACCAGCACAGGCTTATCTTCGATTTGCGGATCATCTGTAGGCAAATCCGTATCAACCTCTGCGGTCGGTTCGGTTTGCGGTGCATCGGTCGTATTACCGGGTTCCGTCTGATCGGGCGCTGTCGTCGAACCGGGAACGGTCGGCTTTGCCGCCGTCGTGCCACCCGCTGTCGGAGCGGTGGTAGGCGCGTTCGTCGGAGCAACATCGGTCACAGCCGAAGTCGGCTCGGACACAGGAGGTGCCGTCAGACTGCCGTCGTTATTGACGACACACCCTTCCGTTGTATACTTGACGTCGAATTCCACGTCGTTTGCATCCACACCGACACACTCGTTAAAAGTCAGCGTCACGGGAACAGGTGTCTTTTTCAGCACCTCAAAATCAAAGGTCAGCAGAACACCGCCCTTTTTGATGCCGTTGATGGTCACGTACGCCGCCGACAGTGTATTCTCAGCGGGCTTATCGTTCACCATAAACATAGCGCCTCTCGCCGACGCCGAACCGACGCCTTCTTCGATAAAGGAAAGTGCCGTGCTGTCGTAATGGAGATGCATCGTCGCGTTAGTAAAATACGAATCGGCAGGAATCGAGAGCGAGATCGTCACGGTCTCGCCTACCTCGCCGTCGGTACAGCTCAACGCAAAATTCACCGTTTCAATGCGCGCCGAAACGACCGCGGCACTCATCAACATCGTCACGCACAGCAGAACACTGAGCATAGCTGTCATTTTTTTGAACATAAAGAGTCATCCTCTCACAGAAAGCGGCGGGGAGCACACGGGGGGT
>JAFQMR010000089.1 GCA_017396175.1 Clostridia bacterium | reverse complement strand
CTGGACGCCGATCTGCAGGACGATATCGGCGTGTTTGATCAGTTTATCGAGAAATACGATGAGGGCTGTGAGGTCGTTTACGGCGTCCGCAAGGCGCGCAAAAAGGACAGCTTTTTCAAGCGCACCACCGCGCGTATGTTCTACAAGTTTATGAATTTTGCGGGTGCCGAGGTGGTGTATGACCACGCGGACTACCGCCTGCTCGGCAGTAAGGCGCTTGAGGCGCTGGAGGATTACAACGAGGTCAACCTGTTCCTGCGCGGCATCGTGCCCCAGCTCGGCTTCAAGAGCGATAAGGTCTACTATGACCGTAACGAGCGGGCGGCGGGCGAGAGCAAGTACCCGTTCAAGAAGATGGTCAACTTCGCGTTTGACGGCATCACGTCGTTCAGTGTTAAACCGCTTCGTGTCATCACGATCCTCGGACTGCTCGCTTGCGTGGTCAGCGCCATCGGCCTGATTTACGGCATTGTGTCCTATTTCGTGAATGCGACGTGGGGCTGGACAAGCCTGATCTGCTCCATCTGGTTCGGCATCGGTATGATGATGCTGTGCCTCGGCGTGATCGGCGAATACATCGGTAAGATCTATGTAGAGGTCAAGCAGCGACCGCGCTATAACATCGACGAGGTCATTGAGTAAAGAGGACAACTATGAAATTACAGTCGAATTCCCGTAACGTGACGTGGACGGCGCTCCTGATCGCGTTTTGTGCCGTGATCCCGATTTTGCTGATGAACGGCGGCAACCTGTTTCTGATCGGCGATCATATGACACAGCAGATTCCCTTTATGAAGGAATGCCGTCGGATGTTCCTGTCGGGCGAGCCGTTCTGGAGTCATAACACGTTTCTCGGTGCGAATTTCATCGGCACCTATTCCTTTTATGTGTACGGCAGTCCGTTCTTCTGGCCGTTGCTCCTGCTTCCCGAAAGCCTGATGGGCATCGGTGTGAGTCTGATGTTCATCGCGAAGCACGCGGTCGCCGCACTGACGGCGTATTGGTTTTTGAAGCGGCATATCAAAACGCCGCATTTTGCGATGATCGGCGCGTGGATGTATGCGTTTTCATCGTTCACGATGGATTCCTCCTACTATTACCACTTTCTTGACGTCATCGCCTTTTTTCCGCTGATCCTCTATTTCACCGATGAGGTGCTGGAGAATCGCAAAAAGCCGCTGCTGTCGCTTGTCGTGTTGCTCAATGCCGTGACGAACTATTATTTTTTGGTCGCGTCCTCGGTGTTTTTCCTGATCTATCTCGTGTTCCGCATCAAGTTCAGCGACGGTCGTTATACGGTGCGCGACGGCGTGCGCTGTGTGGTGTTTTATGCTGTTGGCGGCTTTGCGTCGATGATCGTGCTGTTGCCGTCGTTCCTGTGTCTGCTTGAAACCGACAAGGCGACAGGCAGTATCGGCGGTTCGTCGCTGTGGATGATGCTCCTCGGGTGCATCGAGGGAATCAGCACGCTGGACGGTATCGTCCTGCCGAGCGAGGGCATCCTCGGTTCGGGTAACGGTTTTATCTTAAGCTGGTTTAACTTCAGCTCCAGCAAGGCGTTTTTGCCGATGTTCGGTGCGCTGTTCTTCTTTACGGCTTTGCGCAAAAAGGAAAAGACGTGGGATTACAAGCTGCTGAAATTCCTGCTGATCGTGACGCTGATCCCCGTGTTGAACGGCGCGTTCAGTATGTACACGATGATCATTTACACCCGCTGGTGGTACGCTTTTGTGCTGGTGATGATCGTAGCAGCCATGCACGTGCTGGAGGAGCTGGAAAGCGTTCCGCAGGCAGAGGCGATGGCGGTGCATAAACGAAGCGCCAAAACGCTTACGATCGTCGCCGCCGTGACGTTTTTTGTGCCGTTGCTCTTAAAGATCCTCTGCACGTACGTGCTGAAGGACTGGATCTATTCGTGGATGGATCCGTCGATCGTCGAGTACGCCGAAACGACAAAATTTACCACCCCGTTTATGTGGGAGGATCTGCGGTATTTCGCGGTGCTTGTGGTGCTGATCCTGCTGTCCTACGGCCCGCTGTGGCATTCACTGAAGCACCGCTGGATCTACGACGCGAAAACAATCGTGCCCGTGGTGGCGGTCATCTGCATCTTAAGCTACGGGATCTATCTTTCGAACGAATCGCGTGTATTCTCCGTCAATAAGCTCGCGACCTACGACGGCGCCGATGTGGCGGCAACGGAGGATATCTCCTATCACAGCCGCACACAGTGTGACCGCGTGTACAACGGCGAAGCGTTTGATAACTATGCCCTCGTCATCAACGAGCCCGGCATCAACACCTTCCACAGCTTCAAGTCGCACGCAACCACGGAGTTTGCGCGTCTTGTCGGCTACCGCATCGACGATGCGCCGTGGACGCCCGCGTTCTATACGACGGAGGCGATCCAGACGGTTCTCAGCGTGGAGCATCTGCTCGACGAGGACGGAAACCGTACCGATGCGCCGTATTACACGCCCTTCGGCTATGAATATACACAGTATATCCTTGATGAGGGCTATGACTACACCACCGATGAGGCGGAGAACAACCGCCGCGTCGAGTGGATGACGGCGGCCTGCTTTGTCGATGCCGAAACGGCAGAAGCGCTCGGTGATCTGCTGACGCCGTTTGACACGGACGCACCGTTCGATTGGACCGAAGCAACCGAGGAGGCAAGAAAGACGGCGGCTGTCGCGTTTGAAATGACGGGACACGGCTTTACGGCCGTTTCCGAGGGCGATCACGAACGCCTCCTCTACTTCAGCGTCCCGCACGACAACGGCTGGACGGCGTTTGTCAACGGCTCTCCGACGGAGATCTATACCGTCAACGGCGGCTTGATGGCGATCCGCGTTCCCGCAGGCGAGGCGGATATTGCCTTTACCTTTGAACCCCCGGGCCTGCTGCTCGGCGCGATCGTCAGCGCGATGGCGCTCTTTGGTTTGCTTGCGTACACGGTCGTGTGTGCGCTTCGAAAGCGTTCCGAATCGGTAAAAGAGAATAATCGAAAAAAGGACGAGCAAATCGCTCGTCCTTTTTTTCTATACATTCAATATGAACAGGGGCTTTTCCTGTTGTTCACAGTATGTGATCAAGGAATGTGTTCCACGGCTTTTCCCGTCCCAAAAGCAAACGACCGCATCGCAACGGTCCACCATTGTACGATTTCGTTTTGGGCCGGCTCCTTTTCCGTACAGTTGCCACTGGGGAAGATGACGCTCGATGCAAAGGCAGTATTTGTCCGCATATCGCTCTCCAAGACGATCTGCACCGCGACAGCCTCCTGAGAGGATGATCAGAGGTTCGGACGGTGAAAGCTGTGCCACACAATGATTTATAAACGCTTCTGCACGGTCGTAATCGGAAAACGAACGACTGCCCGCTATGACAAGCCTCACGGTATCCCTCCGAACGTGGGGATTATATCCCCTTAATACAATGGATTATAACCCCCATAATAAGATTTGTCAAGGAGGGGGTAATATGATCGTATTTGACAAGCTGTGGGAAACGATGCGTCGAAAGCATATGACAACTTACCGCTTGCGTGAAAGCTGTGGCATCGACAGCAAGACCATCCGACGCTTAAAAGCAAACGACAATATAGAAACCAAAACGATCGACAAGCTGTGTGCGGCACAGGAATGTGATGTGGCGGATATTATGGAGTATAAAGCGTGAAGAAAAAAGGACGAGCAAATCGCTCGTCCTTTTTTCTATCATTCAACAACTCGGCATATGGTAACTTCTTATTCCTTGTCGCGGTCGTAGGAGATGACCTGTCCCGTGGCGGCGTCGATGTCGTAATCGTAGTGATAATCCCCGTTTTGAAACGACACCTCAAAGATCCCGCGTCCGTCATCGATCTCGTATTCCGCGCGAAGCGCCGTCACGTTTTCGGCATCCAGTCCCGCGTGCGTCAGCGCCGCATCCTTGGCCTCCTCGGCGGTCAGTTGGATCGGCGCGTCGGTCATGGCGGTGGACGGCAGGGTGGTGGCGGTGGTGCCTGTCGGAGCAGGGGCGTCGACGGGCGGCGTCCCGCACGCCGTCAGCGTGAGTAAGCATACTACAAGAAAAAGTATTCGTTTCCACATAACAAAAGCCCTCCTTTTTTACGGATAGTATGGCCCGTAAACAGGAGGGTTTATGCATCGTTATACAGCGCTCAATAGCCCATCATCAGATCGGAGATGATGTCCATGATCTTTTGGTGACAGCCGCCGCATCCCGTTGAGCAATGGGTAACGTGCTGAACATCCTCAAACGCTTCCAACACGGAATCAAACCGCTTGTGGGAGTCGAGGGCATCGGCAATTTGGGCGTAGGTGACCTGCTTGCAGTGGCAGACCGTGTAGTTTTCTTTCATCGGGGTTCGCTCCTTTACAGTGGTATCGCTCTGACATCAGTATACGCTGTTTTGAATAAAAAAGCAAGACGGGGCTTCGGTTTGTTTCCAAAGCCCCGCCGTTTTTGCGTATCAGTCCTTCCCGATTGTCTTTTTCTGCCAGGAAGACCGGTGACATTTCGGACAGCGCATATAGCGCGTGCGACCGAAATGCATCGCCCACAGCACCTGTCGGAAGGTGGGGACGTGGGTGTGCCCGCACGCCCTGCACTTGTAGTAGCCCGCCGTCTGCTCGATGCGCAGAGCAAACATAATGCCGATCACCCCGATCAGGAAGCCGACAAGGATCAGCACCACCCGCAACCAGTCCGCCATCGGCACAAATGCCGCCACCACACAGAAGCCGAGCAGAATAATGATCGAAAAGATACCGATCACGATCTCCAAGGTCAGAAGCTGTTTGTCGGTGCGCTCCTTTTGTCGAGCCAGCTCCAGCACCAATTCCTCTTGCTTTTGATTGTAATCACTCATTGCGATAACCTCCCCGTGTAATAAATCGTTGACACTGATGTGAAGCACCTCACACAGCTCGAGCATCAGCGCCGTATCGGGCAGAGAACGGCCCGTCTCCCATTTGGAAACGGCGCGGTCGGTGATACCGAGCGCTTCGGCCAACCGGGCCTGTGTGAGATGTTGTTGCTTGCGGCAGACGGCGATAAACCGCCCGATCTTCTGTTGATCCATATCCGTTCTCTCCTTTCGCTTTCAGTATAACGCTTGCGGACGCAAAACACCACGAACCAACGGTTGAGTGGGGAGGATTCCACCGTCGGTAGGGAACATTTACGCTGTCGGGGCTTTGCAGACATCCACCCACACAGCGTCGGGGAGAAGGAGCGTGAGCTCCTCAACCGTCAGACGGACGGCGCTGTTGGCCGTACCGCACGCAGGGTACAGGGTGGGAAGGGATTTGAGCGAAGCGTCCAGATAGACGGGAACGCCCTCGTTGATGCCGAAGGGGCAAACCCCGCCGACCGCGTGTCCGATCATCGGCTCGACCGCGTCGAAGGACAGCATTTTGGCCTTGGTGTGAAAGGTGGCCTTGAATTTGGGGTTGTCGATCTTGGAATCGCCTGCGGCGACGATCAGGATCGCCTTGTCCTCGACGAGGAAGGATAAGGTCTTGGCGATCGCTCTTGCTTCACAGCCGATCGCGGCGGCGGCCAGCTCCACGGTCGCCGACGATACGTCGAATTCCATTACGCGGTCGGCAAATCCGCGTTGCGCAAGATAACTTTTTGCTTTTTCAAGGGACATTGTAAATCCCGCCTTTCATTTTGCATAGTGATGGCATTATACCACAGACACGACGCAAATGCAACAACCCCCGCCTGCGAACAGGCGGGGGTGAGATGGTTATAGGGGATTGCCGTAGGGAACGGCCTATGTGCCGTTCCGTCACCACGGCACGACACGCAGGTCGTGCCCTACGGAAAATATACACACCGAACACCCTGAGTTACAAATGGGGATTCCTCTTCTTTTTTTGAGCATTCTCGATATCAATCAACCGTTGTAGCGGATTGTTCTCGATATATTGCCATGTTTGCTCATAATCTTCATCGTTCCTTACGATATGGTCATAATAGGATTTCTGCCATAACTTTTGATGAAACAGTGGTAACGCGCCCACTTTGACGGCACGGATGTATTCGTTCGTTGTCATAGTCTTGAACCATCTCATAATTTCGGGTAGGAAAGGACTCCCGTGCCGTTCCTCAATAAGAATCAACAAATGGATATGGTCGGGCATAATGATGTGTTTATCAATCGATATTTTAAATTTGTGTTCAGTTTCTTTTATCCACTTGTGTATGATGGCGTTTGAGGGCGGCACGACACATAGGTCGTGCCCTACAGACGTAGAATTCTCACCGTCTGCGTAGGGAACGGCCTGCGTGCCGTTCCGTTCGGGACAGAATAATCGTTGTCGCTTGTGTGTGCATACCGTTATAAAATAGGCGCCGGGTAAACGGTAATCGTATGTTTTTAAGCGAAGCTGTTTTCTGCTCGGCGGATTCACAGTACACCTCCGTGTATGGTTTTAGATGATTTGTGTTTTACCACTCATATGATCGTAGTGTTGCATTTCCTAATGTATAATTGAAAAATTCTTCATTTGTCATATCATTGAAATAGGTGTTGATAATACGACACACGCCACCGTGACTGATAATTAAAACATTCTTATCTCCGTGCTTTTGTTTAATCTCGTCCAACATCCCGTATACCCTATATGCGACTTGCATCATAGATTCGCCGTTAGGATATTTATATGCAAAGCATTTTTT
>JAFQMR010000088.1 GCA_017396175.1 Clostridia bacterium | reverse complement strand
CCTCTAAGAGGCCGACGAGCACCTCGAACATATCGGGCTCCACCGCATCGTCGGAATCGACAAACCCAATGTAGTCCCCCGTCGCGATATCAAGCCCCGCATTGCGGGCATCCGACAGGCCGCCGTTCTCCTTGTGGATCACCTTGATGCGGGGATCCTCTCGTGCCAGCTCCTCACAAAGGGCGGGACAGCCGTCCGGCGAGCCGTCATCCACCAGGATGATCTCAAGCTCCCTGTAGGTCTGCGCCGTGATCGATTCAACGCACGCACGCAGATAGCTTTCCACCTTAAAAATGGGCACGATGACCGATACGATGCTTCTCTTTTTGTTTTCGTTTTTCATCCGCTTTCCCCGTCCTTACTAAGATCTCGTTGGACACAGCCGTGATCACAAGACAAATATAGGTGAACTTCTCGCGGTGGCGAAGCGCCGAGCCCGCATTCGCGACACCCCAGCCGAACATCACGGCGGCGAGCGCCATAATCACCGTCAGCACCACAAGGAAGCCGCCGAGATTGGAATCGGGGATCCCCTTGATCGGGTGTGCCCGATAGGCCTGATACGCGACATAGAAGGCATAGAAATAAAAGATCGTACTGCCGAAGAACGCCAGAATATCGCCGAGTCCCCGCCACATCCAGGGAAGCGGCGAGAAGATAAAATACACCATACGGATCGGGGTGTTGACGACAAGGTCAACCGCAGGCGGCAACCCCTGAATGCCGACGGAATACGACGCACCGCCGTCCGTTCGGACATTGACCTCATAGAGGATCGATTCCGCCGTCAGGCCGTCCTCGCCGCGGATCTTTCCCGTGAAGGTGTCGCCCGAGGATACCAGCACCAGCAAAAACGCAAAGCCGATCACCACCATCATCACGATCTTGGAGACCGAGATCTTCAAGTGCCGTTCCTTGTTACCGACCAGCGCCAGCATCACAAGCGTCCCCAGCGCCACGACCAGCGCGCCCATATGAAGCAGAGAGCCGAGGAGCGAGAAAGCGACAGTCAGCGCGAGATACAGCAGGCCGCCCTTTTTCCACCAACAGGTGAACATGTACAGTGCCGTGATGATGCAGAAGGAGATGACCGATTCCTGTAAAAAGAAGGTGGTGATCATCATCAGATTCGGCAAAAAGGCCGCGATCAGCATCGTCTTTTCCCGCACCTCAGGGCTGATGCCGAGCTTGCAGAGAATGCGGTACACCATCACAAGCGAGCACATCGCAAGATACATATTGATAAACTGTACCGTCAGCCTCTGCTGGCCGATGTACTTGAAGAGCTGTCCCGTGTAAAACGGGAAATGCCCGAGATCCACCGTGTTGCGCCGTCCGCCCCACGCATAGGAGGAGGAGATCTCAAAATACGCCTGCGCATCACCCTCACTGTTCGGGAGGATGAAGATATCGCGGGCGTACACGTCCCACATCAGGATGAGCAGCCGCAGCATAAAGGAGACGATCAGCACCGTCTTCACAATTTCGCGCTCAGGCTGAGGATCCTTCAGCCCCTGCACCTTCACCGCCACCGTCGAGCGGTTATCA
The DNA here is from genome assembly GCA_017396175.1 of Clostridia bacterium. GTDB lineage: Bacteria > Bacillota > Clostridia > Oscillospirales > Acutalibacteraceae > RGIG1959. The sequence continues at coordinate 311 of JAFQMR010000088.1, read as the reverse complement.
AATGCACGGCAAAGCCCGTCCCACAGCACGACCATATTGATCAGAAGCATGATCCACTGCGCGATCTCGGTCGATGTATATTGCGTGGGTTGCATCACAATGTGACACACCACACACTCTATGGCAATAATCAAACCGGTAACAAACATAACCTACGCACCTTTGTCAGTTTGCGGCACTTGTTGCCGCCAAGCATTATTTTCGGGATTTCGCCATCGATTCCAGCCGATCGGTTCCGACCGTATTGCGCAGAGCCCCCACGAGATACCGCCTCAGGCGGTATTTAAAGGTGTCCTGCCGCTTTTCGTTCT
>JAFQMR010000087.1 GCA_017396175.1 Clostridia bacterium | reverse complement strand
GCCGGCGGAGCCCGGACGAGAAGGCATGGCGTTCCTCGGCTGGTATGCGGACGGCGTGAAGTACGATTTCAGCGCTCCTGTCATGGGCGATCTGCATCTGGTCGCCAAGTTTGGTCTTCTCGGAGACATGAATCTCGACGGCGCACTCAACACGATGGATGCGCTGCTCCTCTTCGGTTGCGTCAACGGTGCCAGAGAGATGACTGCCGAACAGGAAGCGGTCGCCGACTACACCGAAGACGGCAACATCAACATGATGGATGCGCTGATGCTCTACGGCTTTGCCAGCGGCGCGAACAGTAATCTTGATGACAGCCAGAAGGCACTGTCGGATATGAACAGTGACGGCACGGTCAATATGGTCGATGCCCTGCTGCTGTATAAAGTGGCGTCGGGCCGATAACGATGTGTGAAAAAGCGGGCATCCGTTCATGTAAGGATGCCCGCTTTTTGCTGTCTGCATACGTGAACTATGGTTTTTAGAAAAGCAATAAGGAATTTTCGGCCCTCCCGCTGTATAAGAGGTGAAGGTTGCGAAAGGAGAACGGCTGATGGATAACGGTGAAAGTAGCTACCGCCGCTATCTTGAGGGGGATGACGAGGCGTTTGACGAGATCGTGAAGGCCTTGTTTGATAAGCTGGTCTTTTTCATTGAACGTTATGTACACGATTACCATCTGGCGGAGGATCTCGCTGTGGATACCTTTGCCGAGGTGATGGTACACAAAACGCGGTACAATTTCCGCGTATCCGTGAAAACCTATATCTTTATGATCGGAAGAAGCCGTGCGCTGACCTATCTGAAGCGGCACAAGCGTCAGCTGTTGCCTCTGGAGGCGGCGTCGGACACCCCCTCACAGCAATGCATTGAGGAGGAGCTTCTTTCGCGGGAGCGCGACCGCCTGCTTCATAAGGCGATCGCGGAGCTTCCCGAGGAGATGGGGGTGGCGATCCACCTGGTGTATTTTGAGGGCTTGTCCTACGACGAGGTGGCGCGGGTGATGAAAAAGAACAAGAAGCAGGTAGACAATTTGCTCTACCGCGCGAAGAAACAGCTTCGGGAAACTCTCGAGAAGGAGGGGGTGACGACCTCGTGAGAGACTATTCGAATGAATTGCAAGCGATTCGGCAGCGTGCCGATGAAAAGCGGGCGGTGATCGGGAAGAGACGCCGCCTTGCAGGACAGATCATAACAAGTGTCTGTGTGCTGTGCCTGGTGACGGTGGTGACGGTGGCGGTGACGCTGTCGCGCTCGGAGCCGTTGCCGCTGGTGCCGCCCACAGAGCCCACCGCAGGAACGGTGATCACAACGACCGCAACGGCGGTATCGTCTACGGCTTCTGTGACGGATGCAACGACCGCCGTCTCCACGGCAACACAGCCGTCAGGGATGCTCTCGGTTGTCGTGACAGAGCCGATGGCGCAAACCACCTTGGGAACAACGCCTGCTTTGACTGCACCGACCACGTCGGTGGTTCCTTCGGCGACCACGGCTCGGCGTCCGCAGACCACGGCAACGCCGTTGACAACACAGGCGCCTCCGACGACCGTACCGACCTCGGCGCCCACCGTGCCGTCGACGACCGTGTCGCGGACAACGACGCCGTTTACCACCACAACGCACCGTCACGACAGCGGCTTTG
>JAFQMR010000086.1 GCA_017396175.1 Clostridia bacterium | reverse complement strand
TCAACAATGACTTCACCGGACAGGTCAATTTGCGCCTTCGCAACCTGATCAAGGGACTGCGCATCGATCTGACCGCCTCGCGCAAATTCCGCTCGAACGAGAACAACCGCAACCGAAGGCGGGGAGGTGGAGATGTCCGTCGTTTTGTCGTCCAGCATCGCATAGAACGCATCCTGTGACAGATTGACACCTTCGTAATAGACATCCCCGTTGATCATAAACGGCATCGGAATCAAATGCACACCGAGCGACTTTGCCTTTTCGGGAAGCAAGCCGCTGTTGGTATCGCTGACAATCGCGACCTTCATCTTCGTTCTCTCCTCATTCTTAAGTTCACGCCTGCAACGAACGCACCACCGCCAGTGCCAGTGCGCCGGGGCCTGTGTGGCAAGCAACACTGAGCGACAGCGGCGCGATCCGCACCGACTTTCCCGGAAACGCACGTTCCACCTCTTTGGCAAACCCCTGCGCTTCCTCAAGGCAATTCGCGTGTACAACATACAGCTCCAAACGATCCTTGTACGCTTTAAAGCGCTCGTCGCATTCCTTTTGAATCGTTTCCATCATCAGCGTGAGCGCCGCCCTCTGTCCGCGGGTTTTAGAAAACGCGTCCAGCTTGCCGCCCTGAAGCGCGAGGATCGGCTTGATGTTCAGCACCGTGCCGATCGCCGCGGCGGTCGGGGTGATCCGCCCGCCCTTTTTCAGATACTTCATCGTATCGACCATAATATACGCACTGCAATCTACGCTTGTGTCCTCCAGCCGCGCTTTGATCTCCTCGGCCGAAAGCCCCTGCTTCACAAGATACAGCGCATCGCGTACCGCCTCTTGAAGCAGGACGGATATGCGGCGGTTATCCACCACCTGTACACGACCGTCATACTCTTCTGCGAGCGTCATCGCCGTCGAGCAGGCGCCGCTGAGCTGAGAGGAGGTTGGAATATGGACAACGGCATCGTGGGTTTCCAATAAACGGTCCCACAGGTCTGTCACGTCCGCAAGCGGCGCCTGTGACGTGGAGATCGCCGTATCCTTTTCGGCCAGTCTTTTAAAAAACTCCTCGTGCGTAAAGTTAATATACTCGTACAACACTTCCTCGTTGATCATAAACGGCATCTGTACAAGCTCGATGCCGAGTGCTTTCACCTCTTCCGGTGTAAAACCGGTGTTGGTATCACTGACAACTGCAATCCTCATAGTTTTCTCCTCTGCGCTTTCTCCTTGCGCAATCATACATCTCCTCGCGTGCGGCCGATCTTTACGCCTTGCCGCCGGGCGTGCCGAGGGAAACCCCCGCTAAAATGTTGGTATCGTAGGTGTAAGTCAGCGCTTCGCGTGTACGCTGGCGCTTGAAGCTAAGCTGGATCATACGGTCAAGCAGCTTCGAAAAGCTGAGGCCCGTCTCCTCCCACAGATAGAACGCCAGCGAGCCGGGAATCGTATTGATCTCGTTCACCCAAAGCTCTCCGGTATCCGCCTTCATCAGAAAGTCAATACGCGACACTCCCATACAGCCGAGCGCCTTGAAGGTGTCCACCGCCATACGCTGTACGGCCGCGGTCATCTCATCGGGGATCTCGGCCGGGCAACGGCGTTTCAGGCTGCTCATACCCGCCGATTTTGCGCCGCCTGTTTTCGCACCGCCGCTCTTACCGGCTTTTCCGCCCTTGCCGCCGCTGAGATACTTATCACCGAAGCTTAAAATCTCATCGTTGCCGAACGGCTCTTCGCACGCCGAAGCGATCGCCTCTTCGCGATCACCGAGCACCGCACAGTTGATCTCGCGGAGCGGCTCAATGGCTTTCTCTACAAGAATCAACGACGAAAAATCAAACGCCAGATCGAGCGACGCACGCAGCTTGCGACGATCGCCCGCTTTGGAAATACCGACCGACGAGCCGAGATTGACGGGCTTGACGATCATCGGGTAGCCGACCTCGTTTTCCAGACGATCCATCACCGCGTCACTGTCCGCAGCAAAGGTCTTCGCATCGATCTCGACGGCCTCCAGCACGGGGATCCCCGCCGCCTTCAGCACCGCCTTCATCATATATTTATCCATTCCGAGTGCCGACGACATCACATCACAGGATGCATACGGAACACCGAGCATTTCAAGAAAGCCCATCAGCGTTCCGTCCTCCACATTGGTGCCGTGAACCACGGGAAGAGCCGTCTCAAATTCCGCGACCACATTGTTGCCGAACTTCTTCATCGGATACCGTACCAGCTCCACGCCCTTTTCCGAGGGTACGGGAAGCACGCGCACGGCATTTTTTAAGCTTGCAGGCAGTCCGCGGTAAAACTCAATGGCATCGAGTCCCTCACCGGTATAAAAGCCGCCGTCCTTGCCGATATACAGCACAACGGGCTCATATTTCTCGCGGTCCAGTGCGGCATACGCCTGCAGGCCCGAAATGATCGACACCTCATGCTCCACACTGCGGCCGCCGAACAACACCGCTACCTTTGTTTTCATCATCGTCGGTCCCCTCCATTCGGGTTCAAATCAGAAATTATCGGGCAGATCGTTTTCCAGGAGCACGATCTGCTGTTCCACGGGCGGAAGCGACTGCACAAAGCTGAGCGCCTGATGCAGATCGAACGCCACAAAAATGCGTTCCTCGTCAAAGCCTGCCTTGAGCAGGCCCTCTTTCAGAGGCGGAGCCTGCTTTTCGCCGACCAGCACCGCGTAATCACACCGCGCGGCGGCGTATTCCCCAAGCTCACGATTGAGCGCCTTCTGGCGCTTACCAAGCTCCACCATACCGGGCGTCACGAGCACACGGCGCGTATTTTCCATCGCACCGAGTACATCGAGAGCCGCACGGAAGCCCGCAGGGTTCGAGTTATAGGCGTCATCGATATAGCCGTTCGGAAGCAACTGCAGGCGATGTGCCACCGGCTTCATCTGGCGGATCGGTGCCTTCATATCGGCAAGCGCTACGCCGAGCTGATGCGCCATCGCGATACAGCCGCACAGGTTCTGGATGTTATGTGCGCCGAGCAGACGCGTCGTATATTCACAGCGTTCACCGTTGGGCGCCGTCACCGTAAACGTACTGCCGTTCTCACTCACCGTCAGATCGGTCGCGCGGTATGCCGCACCGTCATACAGACCGTAAGACACGACCTTCACGCCGTGTGTATCCCGTGCGGCAATATATTCATTGTCAAAATTGAGCACCGCGATGCCGTCCTCAGGCAAAGCGTCCGCCAGCTCAAACTTCGTGCTTATGATGGTATCGATTGAACCGAAGGTTTCGAGATGCTGCTCACCGATCGCGGTGATCATACCGTGCTTCGGGTTCACGATGTCGCAGATCTCGCGGATGTCGCCCTTGTTTTTGGCACCCATCTCGCAGATAAAGATCTCGTGGGACGCACGTAGGCGCTCGCGCACCGTCCGCACCACGCCCATCGGCGTATTATAGCTTTCGGGTGTCATCAGCACGTTATACTTCACAGAAAGCAACGCTGTCAGGAAGTTTTTGGTGCTGGTCTTGCCGTAGCTTCCCGTAATACCGATCACGGTCAGCTCCTTCATCTCGGACAGAATGCGCTTTGCATCCTTTGTAAAGCCGTTCGCAATGTGCCGCTCCACGGGTGCATTGATCTTGTTCGCCAGATTTACAAACAGCACGGGGAGCAACACGATAAGCATCAGCATAGCGAGAAGCATCCGCTCCGCTGTCAATCCGCTCAGGTTCCAGTCCTCCGCGTTCATCGCCGCTTTGATACCGTGCATCAGCATCGGCAACAACACCGCCAAAGCAAGCAAAAGCACATCGATCAATACGAGCGTCACCAGCAGTCTCTTGACGCGCGGTGTATAGACAAGCGGCTTTTTTGCCTTGCGCGGACGGTCGCACACCGCCGACACGGCACACAGAACAAGCGTCACGCCGTACGCGATATACGCCCACACGTCCCCGTAAAAGCCAAACACCATCAGCACGGCAAGCGGCGCGGCGGCGAGCAGACGCGATTTCGGAAGAGAACGCTTGTCACTCTCGCGCATCCATTGCATATACCGCTCGGGGCGGTAGGAGTTCAGCTGGAGCATATGCACATAATACACCGTCTGAAACGCGGCGTGCACCAGGCAGATCAGCGTCAACGCCGTCTGCAGGATACTCATTACGATATCACCGGGCACAAGAGCCACCTGCCTTCTTGTTTTACTTTAAAAATACATCGAGCACGCGGGAGCACTGTCCCCACGCCTCTGCAAAGGCAAAATGCCCTGCGCCTTTGAGAACCACCAGCCCTGCATCGGGAATGTGTTTCTCCATAATTTGTCCGTCCCGAAGCGGTGTCGCCGTATCACATTCGCCCCAGATAAGAAGCGTCGGTACGTCCACCAGCTTCAGAAACGGTGTCAGATCCTCGTTAATACACAGGCTCATCGTGCGACGCATCACGTCGCTCGCCTGCCGATAATCCGCCGAGCCGCGCTTTTTCCGCGCATTCTCGACGGCATTCGGAAACAGCTGTTTAAAAGGCGGCACACTGCAAACCGCCTTAAGCGCCTTAAAGCTGTACACCTTCGCGTAATAGCCGAGCGAACGCTTCGGCTTGATGCCCGCCGCATCAAGCAGGACGATTTTGTCCACCTCGAACGGGCGCGGCTGACGGCTCATCAGCTTGATGATGGTGCGGCCGCCGAAGGAATGCCCCATCAGCGTCACCTTTGACAGCCCGAGCGCCTTCGCGAACGCCGTCGTGAAATCCGCAAAGCGGTCCACCGTCCACGGCTCGGGCGGCTCGTCACTGTCGCCGCAACCGGGCGCATTCGGCGCGATGACGCGAAAACGCGTCGACAGGTGGTCAATGATCAGCCGATAGGTGGAAGCGGGTGCGTTCCAGCCGTGAAGCAGCAGTATCGTATCCCCCTCACCTTGATCGATGTAATCGATCGTCAGCGAATCGATCTCGATTGTCGGCATATCCTGTCCCCTCGCTTATCGTTTCCATTATTTTGCGGTATAAGGCATCAGCTCGATCGATTCGATGCGCACATCCTCGAGCGGCTTATCCTTGTCATTGACAGCCACCTGCGAGATCGCATCGACCACGTCCATACCCTCAAACACCTGACCGAACACCGTGTGTCCGCCCGAAGCTCTCAGCGGTCCGTCGAGATGGTAGTTGCCACCGACCTCTTCGTACATCTTCAGCACGTCCGCCGTCAGGGCCTCTGCCGTCAAGCCTGTCTGTGCCGCCAGAAACTGCTCAAACGTCTCAATGCCGTACGCCAGCAGTTGGTCTTTGTTGTGCTCGAAGGACAGGCGACCGTCCGCGACCGTACCGCCCGGCAGGCCCTCTTCGTTGATAAAGAACTGGCTGCCGTTGGTGTTCGGGCCCGCATTCGCCATCGACAGCGAACCGCGCAGGTTCCCGAGGCTCGCATCAAACTCGTCCGCAAAGCTCTCGCCCCAGCAGCTTTCACCGCCGCTGCCCGTCGCCGTCGGATCACCGCTCTGGATCATAAAATGGTCGATCACACGATGGAAGGTGATGCCGTTGTAGTAGCCGTTCTCGGCGAGTGTTTTAAAGTTCTCGACCGCCTTCGGCGCCTGCTCGGGGAAGAAGCGGATCATAATATCGCCCTTCGTCGTATGCATCACGGCGATCTCCTCGCCCTCGGCAGGATCTTCAAGCTGCCAGCCGAATGCTTTCGCCTGCGAGGACGGTCCGTCCGTATTCGTTGTCGGAGTGGTCTCCGTGCCGCAAGCACAAAGGCAGCACAGCATCAGCGACAGCACGGCGCACAGCGCCGAAATACGATGTTTCATTTCAAACGCTCCTTTTATTCGGCGATCGCTACGTCGATACCGAGAATCACGACAGGCTCCACGGGCTTATCCGCACGGCCGGTCTTCACCGCCGCGATCGCGTCCACCACGTCCATCCCGTCGTACACCTGGCCGAACACCGTGTGACGGAAATCAAGATGCGGCGTACCGCCGACCTTGCTGTAATTCTCGGTGACCTGCGCGGGGAAGCCGCGGTCCTCCAGCTGACGCATCTGCGAGAGCAGTCCCGCCGACACCTCCGCCGCCTGCACGATAAAGAACTGACTGCCGTTGGTATTCGGGCCTGCATTCGCCATCGACAGTGCACCGCGATAGTTGCGAAGCTCGAGATCGAATTCGTCCTCAAACTCACGGCCCCAGATGCTTTCGCCGCCGCAGCCGGTACCCGTCGGATCACCGCCCTGGATCATAAAGCCGTTGATCACACGGTGGAAAATCAGGCCGTCATAATAGCCTTCCTTCGCGTGCGCAATAAAATTCTCACACGCCTTCGGCGCCTTATCCGGGAACATACGGATAGAAATATCCCCCATCGACGTATGCATCGTGACAATCGCTTCGCCCTTAACGGGCCTATCCAACTGATTCATAAGTATATGCCTCCTGCCTTGTGATTAGTATGCCTTGCCCCAGTAGACAAGCTTCTTCGCCTTTTTGCCGCAGCAAACGCAGGTTTCTTCGATTTCCTCCTGCTCGAACGGCATACAACGGCTGGTGATACCGACTTCATCCTTCAGACGCATCTCGCACTCGAGATCGCCGCACCACATGGCGCGGATCAGACCGGGCTTATTGTCCGCAATGTCCTTGATCTCTTCAAAGCTGTGCGCATCGTAGGTCATACTCTCGCGACGCTTGAGCGCCTTTTGATAGAGACCGTCGTGCACCGCGTCGAGAAGCGCGGGAAGCGCTGTTTCCAGCTCGTCAAGGCTGACGACCGTCTTTTCACGCGTGTCGCGGCGCACCACAACGCACTGGTTATTTTCGATATCCTTCGGGCCGATCTCCAGACGAAGCGGCACACCCTTCATTTCATACTCGGCAAACTTCCAGCCGGGCGAATTGTCCGTCGCATCCAGCTTAACGCGCACCGTGTTCTTCAGGCGGTCGTACAGCTCCGTCGCCTTGTCGAGCACGCCCTCCTTATGCATCGCGATCGGTACGATCACGACCTGCGTCGGGGCCACACGCGGCGGAAGCACAAGACCGTTATCGTCACCGTGCGTCATGATGATCGCACCGATGATACGCGTGGACATACCCCACGAGGTCTGGTGCGGATACTGCAGCTTGTTATCGCGTCCCGTGAACTGGATGTCAAACGCTCTCGCAAAGCCGTCGCCGAAATAGTGGCTGGTGCCGCTTTGAAGCGCCTTGCCGTCGTGCATCATCGCTTCGATGGTGTACGTTGCCTCCGCGCCCGCGAACTTTTCCTTATCGGTCTTGCGGCCCTTCACGACGGGGATCGCAAGCGACTGCTCGCAAAAGTCGGCATACACGTTGAGCATCTGCTCCGTCTCGGCCCACGCCTCTTCCGCCGTCTCGTGCATCGTGTGACCTTCCTGCCAATAGAACTCCATCGTGCGCAGGAACGGACGCGTCGTCTTTTCCCAACGCACCACCGAGCACCACTGATTGTACAGCTTCGGGAGATCACGGTAGGAATGAATAATATCCGCATAATGCTCACAGAACACCGTTTCACTGGTCGGGCGCACACACAGACGCTCCTGCAGCTTTTCCTCACCGCCGTGCGTCACCCACGCCACCTCAGGCGCAAAGCCCTCGACGTGGTCCTTCTCACGTTGGAGCAGGCTCTCGGGGATAAACAGCGGCATCATAATATTTTCGTGGCCGAGCGCCTTGAAGCGCGCGTCAAGATCGTTGCGGATATTCTCCCAAAGCGCCGTGCCGTAGGGGCGCACGATCATACAGCCGCGCACGCCCGAATAGGACGCAAGCTCTGCCTTTTTCACAACATCGGTATACCATTTGGTGAAGTCCTCATCCATCGCGGTGATCGCTTCCACCAGTTTTTTCTTGTCTGCCATACGTGATTTCAATCCCTTCGGAACAAATTACGGAGAACGCGCCGCGCATAGGTCGGCACAATAACCGTATATAGAAGTATTATATCGAATCTGCACGCAGTTTTCAACCGAAAACCGTAGATTTTTTCACTTTTCTTTTAAAAAGATGAAAAGTGCATACTCTTCCCGCGTCGGAAGCATACTGAAAGCGAGATAAAGAAAGGAGATCGGTTTATGAAACGCGAAAAAAAGCACGGACATCCTCCGGCGGAGCCGACCGCGAAAGCACTGCGGGAAGCACAGACACTGCGCACGCAAAGCCGCCGCCATCAAAGCGACGTACTCGGTGCGTATACCGGCACAAACGCTGACGGAGAAGCCCCCGAACAGGACGCCGACGATCTTTAAAAAATAATACTGGATTTTACAAAGAAGCTATGGTATACTGATATCATAGCTTCTTTGTATTCGAAATTCAGGTGGTGTTTTTTATGGCCAAGCAAAAACTGTACGGCAACAACAGCGAGCCCTGCTGCGAAACCTGCGCTCTCGGGAAACGTACCTCGGACGGCAAGACCGTGCTCTGCCGTCGTGCGGGAGCCGTGCCGCTGTATCATCATTGCCGCCATTTTGTCTACGATCCCTTGCGTCGCACCCCGCACCGTGATCAGCCTCTTGATACGCCCGATCCGTCGGCGTTTTCGCTCGAGGAGCTGACGCCGTCCCCCGAAGAATCCGTGCCTGTCACTCCCGATGCGGACAGTGCCGCCATCGTCGCTCGCCTGCGGGACTATCTGAAAACCACCGACAGCCCGGATGTGAGCACGATCCTCGCCATTTTAAACGAGGAACCGCAGCCCGAGGATGACACACCCCGTGAGATGACCGAAGAGGATCAAAAGGTACTCGACGAGATCGAAGATACCATTGCCTCCGACGAAGAGCTTACGGACACCGTGGATGACACGACCGATATTTTTGAAGATCTCCGCCAGCTGGATCTGGATGCTCTCAGCTCGAAACAGGCCGCTTTCCATCTGCCCGATTTTGAGCTCCCCGATGATGACGAAGAGGACGAGGAGCCGCTTAACGATCCGCGCCTTACCGATCTGGCGGGACGCCTCGATGCCACCGCAACTCTGACTCTCCCCGACGACGAGGAGGAGGATCTTCCGCTGAATTCCGAAGATCTGATCCTCTTAAACGCCACCGCGCTCAGAGATGATCCCGACAGCGAGGAGGAGCTGGTGCTCAATCCTGACGGCAGCATCGGCACAAAGAAAAAGTCATAAACCGAAAGCAAAAACGGACGAGCAAACCGCTCGCCCGTTTTATCATTTCCCTCCCCGAAGGGGACACCTTTACATCGTCCGCAGGACGATATATCACTCACGCCTCGGCGTGAATATCACTGCCGCAACGCGGCAATATCACACGGTGCAAAC
>JAFQMR010000085.1 GCA_017396175.1 Clostridia bacterium | reverse complement strand
TCAAATGTTGTGCGTGATCTGCCTGTTGACGGCAGGGTGTCGGAGGCTGGAAACGGTATCGCCCTCCGTGCAGGTGCTTGATGTGCCGACGCTGTGTCAGTATCCGTCCCTGCCGACGGGATGTGAAGCAACGGCCGCCGCGATGGTATTGCGGTATTACGGCGTACAGGTGACAGCGGAGGAGGTGGCAGGCTGGTTGCCGTGTGACCGTTCGTTTTATTACGCCGAGGACGGCTTGCACGGCCCCGATCCGTACACGTGCTTTGTCGGCGATCCGTTTACCGACGACAGCTACGGGTGCTTTGCGCCCGTGATCGCCTCGGCGGTCAATCAAAAAGCGGCGGCAGTCACGGCGACGGTGGTAAACGGACAGACGCTTGACGAGTTGTGTGCGTATCTGGATCAAGGCGCACCGCTGCTTGTGTGGGTGACGATGGAGCTGCGGGAGGTGTCGGACGGTACGGCGTGGACGTTGCCGAACGGGGAATCGTTTGTATGGCCTGCGGGGGAGCACTGTATGGTGCTTGTCGGCTACGATGAGCGGGTGTTTTATCTGAACGATCCGCGCTCAGGGACTACGGTGACCTATGACCGTACGCTGTGTGAGACGCGGTTTGCTCAGCTCGGACAGCAGGCGGTGTGGATCCGCAAGAGGGATTTTTAATTGACGCAAAGCCGTTTTTTTGCTATACTGAAGAAAAGAGTTTCGCGTACAGCGAAGAAACGGGGGCTTTTTTATGACAACGCGTTTCACTCGTCGCTTGACGGCGCTCCTGATGACGCTTGTGATGCTGTGCGGCCTTTTGCCGCTGTCGGCATCGGCGGCGGACATTGCGCCGATCGAGGAGGATAACTTCACCATTCTCTGGGCGACCGACCCGCAGTGGTACTCCTTTGCGTACCCTGAGGTGCTGACCGTGCAGAACGAATGGGTGGTCAACAACGCCAACCGTATGAACATTCTTTACACGATCCATACGGGCGACTTTGTCGACAATCCGCACAGCCACGAGCAGTGGGCGGTCGCCGACAGGGAATACAAAAAGTGGGACGACGCGGGGATGGCGTACGGCGTGCTGGCGGGTAACCACGATGTGGATACCACGACAGGCACCACCGATCACACCGAGTTCAGCCAGTATTTCGGCGAAGCGCGCTACAATCAGAACTGGTGGTACGGCGAGAGCTATGATAACAACTACGGTCACTATGACCTGATGAACCTCGGTGGAGTGGACTTTATCTTTGTGTACCTCGGCTACGGCCCGCACACCGAGGCGGACTATGCGTGGATGAACGGCGTTCTTAAGGCGCACAGCGACCGCATTGCCGTGATCGCATTCCACGAATACCTGGCCGCTACGGGCGAGCGTACGGCGCGCGGCAACACCATCTTTGAGCAGGTGGTGCTCAAAAACCCCAATGTCCGTATGGTGCTCTGCGGCCATAACTACAACTCCACCCGTCTGGTGGAGGATATCGACGATAACGGCGACGGTGTTGCCGACCGTACCGTCTGGCAGATGATGGCGAACTACCAGAACACCACTAAGGGCGGCAACGGCTTTATGCGCTTTATGGAGTGCGATGTGGCGGCGGGGACCATCACCCACCGTACCTATTCGCCTTACATTTCGGCGTTCGGCTCGGATTACGAAGACGGCAAGGCATTTGATGCCTACGGCACGCGCGACGCGTTTGTGATGCCGTTTGATTTCTCGGCGCCTGTCGGCAAGCAGGCGGGCGATCCCGAGAGCGGCACGGTCGTCAAAACACCCGAGGTGTCGTTTGAACCGACGGACACCGTCTCTGATATGGTGTTTGACGTGTCCTATATCAACAAGGTGCAGACAGACGGCGCGTTCGGCGTCGGTGTGTATGACCGCACCTTCACGATGAATGCGGCGGGGATCTCCTCGTCGCCCGCCTCCTTCAATTATATTGTGACAAAGTATGAAAACGGCATCGGCCACACGGTCGAAAAGGTACTGCGCGGTGCGTGGCTCGGTGACAACCCGTCTGTTCCCGTGCCGCACGACGGCGTGGTCATCGCGATCCCCGAGGGGACGATGGACGTCGGCGTGCTGGGTGTGGGACATCGCGTGTTCACAAAGCACCTAAGCGGGCTTGCCGATCTGCAAAGCCGTCCCGTATCGCTGACCGTGCCGTCACTCGATGAGACGTATTACATCAACGGCGTGAACCGAGCGGCAGGCAACGGCGAATGGGTGATCTACGATTCGTTGTGCCCGACCACCTATACCCATACGTGGGATATGCTGTTTACCTTCGCGAATGTGAACGTCAACGCGTATACGCTGATTGCCTCCAATACGACGCTCGGTCAGGCAAAATCGGTGACCGTTCCCGACGGCGGCTTTGTGCTGGCGGTCAACCCGTTCGGGTGCGGTGCGCAGGTCGCGTCGTCGCTGGCGTCGTATTTCAAGAACGGTATGGCCGCCATGCTCAACGGCCACACCCCGGGCAGTGCCGTGAACGCCACGACGACCTCGCTGTTGCCGTCTTCGGCCGCTCAGTGGGTGGCGGAAACGGGCGCGGTAGCGGAACTGCAGGACGGCGCACACGTGCTGTATAAGACGGAGGGCAACTGGCCTGCCCTGAACTATACCTTTGCGAACCCCATCACGGTGAATCCCGCGTCGATGCAGCTTTGCTACGATTATATGATCGAGACGAATGCCCGCGGCAGCATTGTGCTGACCTTCAAGAACAGTGTGCCCGGCAGTGCGTCGAGTAAGGAATCGGTGGCGATCCAGTCCGCGTTTGCGGGGGCGACGATCTCCTCGGGAAGCGGCGACATCAAGGGCGACGACGTGCGTCGCACAGGCAAGGTGGCACTGAGCGCTCTTTCGATTCCCGATACAGCCTATAACGATGACGGTACGCTGACGGTCACGGGTGTTCGTGTACTGGTCAGCGGTACGGAAGCCGCCAATATGAATAAGAAGATGATCTTCTACGGCCTCGGGTTGTCCGATGTCGTGGAGGACAGCGAGGTCACACAGCATCTGCCGCTGGTGAACGGTGCCGTCGAGGTCACGGATGCGACCAAGGCGGGCGGTTACGTCTACGACGGCGGCAAGCTGACGGTGACAGCGAATTCCGACAAGGGCTATGCGGTGAAGATGACCTTGAATCAAGGCTACGATGTAACGGCGCTCAAGCAGCTGCTGGTGGACGTCGATTCCTCGGTGCCGTTTGACGTGCGTCCCGTCTTTACGACGGCGGGCGACGATGCGTCCTACGGTCTTGCCAGCGAGTTCTGGCCGCAGTTCTGCGAGGCGACGGTGAACGATCTGATCCCTGCGGGTGCGTATCAGAAGGCGCTGGATGTGTACAGCTGCTTTGATTGGAACAAGGTCGTTCCCGCAAACGGCGTGACCACCGTTAAGACGGTGGAGGTGGTGCTCGGCGGCAAGGGTACGTTGACGCTGTCTGCCTTGCAGGCGTCGAACACGACCGCCACCGCTACCTTCACGGACGGCGTGTATAAGACCGAAACCACCCCGCGTACCGTGATGGAAAGCGACGTGTACGAGATCGGCGACACCTACGTTGCGAAGGTGCCTGCGAAAACGACCGTTCAGGACTTCCTTGCGGGGATCGGATCCGTGTATCCGCTGACCGTCAAAAAGGACGGTACGGCGGTTTCGGCGGACGCGCTTGTCGCAACGGGCATGACCGTTCACGCGGGTGACGAAGCCACGCGCACGGTGGTAGTGGTCGGTGACGTGAACCGCGACGGCGCTACGACAACGGTGGATGCCCGTCTGATCGTCAAGTCGGTGCTCAGCCTTGCGATGTTCGACGAGGTGCAGACGCTGGCGGCCGATTTTGACGGCAACGGCGAAAAGAACACCACCGACGTCCGCGTGATCCTGAAATCGATCACAAGCTGATAACGAAAACATAACAAGAAAAGTTATTTGGGTGTTATGGAGATTGAAAGAATATGGAGTGGTAAAGGAATTGTCACAATGTGATGATGAAATCGTGGCAAAATGTGCGAAGAGACAGTTAACTGCTATTAAGAGGTAAATTGCAAATG
>JAFQMR010000084.1 GCA_017396175.1 Clostridia bacterium | reverse complement strand
TAAACGAATACCACTGCGGATCGGAGGTCCACAGCAACGTGAAAACAGGATCGGGCGGTTCGGCAGGTGCACAGCCGACTGCCGTGCCGAGCAGGCAGGCGACCGACAGCAGCAGAGCAAGCAAGCGACGGATGGTCATCGAAAAACAGCCTCCTTGACAGTATTTTCTTCAGTATAGCACAATTTGTCCGATTGTGCAAGAAAGACGGTTGAGGAAACAAAAAAGCTGTGTTACAATAAAGAAAACTGCAATGCGGAGGGATTTGGATGCTGTATAAGGAGTTTCAGGGAAAGTCGCTTTCGGCGCTCGGTATGGGGTGTATGCGTTTGCCGACGGATGCGACAGGCGCCATCGATAAGGAGGCATCGCGTCGTATGTTGGCATACGCGATGGAGCACGGCATCAATTATTACGATACCGCATGGGGGTATCATAACGGCGAGTCGGAGCCTGTGATGGGCGAACTGCTTGCGGAGTACCCCAGAGAGTCGTTTTATCTTGCCTCGAAATTTCCGGGATACGACCTGTCGCTGATGGGGAAGGTCGAGGAGATCTTTGAAAAACAGCTTCAAAGGTGCCGCGTCGGGTATTTCGATTTTTATCTGTTTCACAATGTGTGTGAAGCGAACGTCGACGGCTATCTTGATCCGAAAAACGGCGTCTACGACTACTTGATCGCCCAAAAGAAGAACGGGCGTATCCGCCATCTCGGCTTTTCCGCCCACGGCAATCTGCAGACGATGACGCGCTTTTTAGAAGCCTACGGACGCGATATGGAGTTTTGCCAGCTGCAGATCAACTGGCTTGACTGGGAGTTCCAGAATGCGAAGGAAAAGGTCGCGCTCGTGCGATCCTACGGCATCCCCGTATGGGTGATGGAGCCTGTGCGCGGCGGTGCGCTGGCAAGTCTGCCGCCAAAGCACGAAGCGACGCTCAAGGCGCTTCGACCGTCGTGGACGATGCCTGCGTGGGCGTTCCGCTTTCTGCAAAGTCTGCCCGAGGTGACGGTGACGCTGTCGGGAATGTCAAATTTCGAACAGCTGGCGGAGAATATCGCCACCTACGAAGCGGAGGAACCGCTGACAGCGGCGGAGACCGAAACGCTGTTTGCTATGGCACGGGAGATGACCTCGAAGGAAACCTTGCCCTGTACGTCGTGCCGCTATTGCACGTCCCACTGTCCGCAGGGACTGGATATCCCGTGGTTGATCGAGCTGTACAACGAACACGTGTACTCGGGCGGCGGCTTTATTGCGCCGATGGCGATGGACGGCTTGTCAGAGAATAAGCGTCCGTCAGCGTGCATCGGCTGTCGCGCCTGTGAGGCGGTGTGTCCGCAGACGATCCGCATTGCCGATATGATGGCGGATTTTACGGAGCGTATGAAATGAACAAGGAGTGGGAGGCGGCGAAACGCCGCTTATGTGACGAAGGATTTACCTGTGTTATGCAACACGGCGAGACGGTGTATACCTCCCGTTTGCGCGGGGTGCGCCCGCTTTTGGAATGGCTTCAAAGCGGCACGGATGTGCGCGGCTTTTCAGCGGCGGATAAGGTGGTCGGGAGAGCAATGGCGTTTTTGTACGTGTTACTCGGCGTGCGATCGCTGTATGCCGCGGTGATCAGCTCGGCGGCACTGGAGGTGCTGCACACGCACGGTGTGGACGTTGTGTTTGATGAAGAGGTGCCGTTTATCCGCAACCGCAAAGGGGACGGAATGTGCCCGTTTGAGGAAGCGGTGCTGTCCGTACGGGAACCGACGGAGGCACTTGCGGTGATCTGCCGCCGATCGGCGGAAATGACAGAAAGGATGAAAGCAGTGAAGGACTTTCAGTTTGCGTTGTTTCGCAGTGTATTGGAGCAGGATGAGGCTCCTGTGGTGATCTGCGATCTGCAGTCGGTGATCGTCTATATGAACCCCGCCGCCGTGAAGCGGTATCACGGCGATCTGACAGGACGCGATCTCAAGGCGTGCCACAACGCCGATTCGGGTGAAAAGATCGACCGCGTGCTTGCGTGGTTTGCGCAAAGTCCCGCGCACAACCACGTGTACACCTCCCGCAACGACCGCGAAAACAAAGATGTCTATATGGTGGCTCTGCGGGACGAAGCGGGCGCACTGATCGGCTACTACGAAAAGCACGAATACCGCAACCGCGAAGAAGGGGCACTGTACGGTGCGCTGACGGACGATGGGAAATGAGAGGCGAAGAATCTGTGACACAGTTGTTTTGTGACGTGTATTATCAGGCCGGTGAGACGCCGAGCTTTTGTTATCGATCGGGACTGTGCGTGTATGAGGAGGCGCTGATCGGCGGTGCGTTGGTGGCTCGCGACTTTAACGCGGCGGGCTATCCGCTCAACGTGCTGACCAATTGTCCGACACGGCTGGATCCGACGCATTTTGCCGAGCCGTTCGCGTTTGAACTGGAACTGAACGGTGTCGGCTTGATGCATCATCTGGCGTTCGGCGGCTTTGAGACTGAGCGCACGGACGATCGACTTCACGCCGTGCTGACGCTCCACAGCACCCTGCTTGCCGTGACAGTACGCGTGCATACCGTGCTCGATGGCACGGCGATGTTTGAACGGTGGCTGGAGATCGAAAACCGCTCCGATGCGGCGCTGAACATCAGTCGCCTTTGCCCGTTTGCGGGCGGTGTACAGGAGGCTGACGGCTCGCGGTATTCGCTGGGGTATTTTGAGGGGGATGACTGGGGCGAGGAAGGACTGTTTGTGTGGAAGCCGTTATCCCCCGAACAGACGGTTATCCGTTCCCGCTTCGGTCGCGGTCGCTACCGTCATCCGTTACTGTTTATAAATAACGACTGCACGGGGGAGCTGTGGTTTTTCCAGATCGCCTATGCAGGCGGTTGTGCCTTTGCGGTTGACTATGACAATCGCTTTGAAGGAACCGATGCTGCGACACTGGCGGTGAAGGCGGCAATCACGGGGTATACGCCGCTGGCGGTGATGAAGCCGCACGAAACGCTTT
>JAFQMR010000083.1 GCA_017396175.1 Clostridia bacterium | reverse complement strand
TGGTTATGAGCGGCGAAACCACTCAGGCGATCCTCGACGCCTCCGACGACAAGCCCGATTACGTGATGAACTCCGCCGCCGAGCTGATGACATGGCTGTGAGGCAACCATCGCTTTATACATTCCCATACACGCAAAAACGGACGGCAACCGCCGTCCGTTTTATCATTTCCGTCCGCGAAGCGGACTCCTTCACCTGTCCGAAGGACAGATTTCATATGGCCGTCAGGCCATATTTCACATCGCCGTCAGGCGATATTTCACCGAGCGCAACGCGCTCGATTTCACTGCCCTTTTACAGCTTCTCCGCCACCGCGTCCCAGTCGACCGCTGTGTCGGTGCCGCCGACGTGAAGCACCTTTGTCTCCGTCACGTGAAGCACCGTGAACAACGGAGCGACCTGCGCTTCGAGATGCGCGCCGTCCGCGCGGTCGCTGCCGCACACCGTCAGAAGCACCGCTGTTTTCGGCGTTTCGATCGGTGGGCGGATGCCGTGCACGAAGCGTCGCGCCCAATAGCACTGGAAGCGGTCGAGCATCGCCTTCATCGGCGCGGGGAACGAGCGGTTGTAGACGGGCGCGACCAGCACCAGCCTGTCCGCCTGCTCCACCGCCTCATACACATCGTCCATATCCCGCTTGACACAGCGCGTGACACGATGACAGCCGCGACAATCGTCACAAGGGGCGACCGCCCGCTTGAAACAATCGATCACCGTCACCGCCCCCTCACAGGAGGAGAGATACAGATTCAATAAGGTTCCCGTCGCGCCGTCGGTGTGAGGTGCACCGAACAGCACGACCGTCCGCTCAGGGCTCAAGGGTTTGTTCGTCGCAGTAATCGCAGACAAGCATATCGCTCTCCCTTCGGAAGCTGCGCGGCACATACGCTTCGCGATTGGTGATGCAGTTCGGATTGCCGCATTTATGAAGCGAACCGACCGGCAGTGTCGCCAGCTCCTTTTCGCTGTTTTGCAGGATGGTCATGATCAGCGCCATACGCGCATACAGGCCGTATTCGGTCTGCTCGAAATACTTGGCGCGGGGATCGTCATCCACCTCAACCGTGATCTCATCCACACGCGGCAAGGGATGCATCACCACGAGGTCATCCTTTGCAAGCTTCATCTTCTCGGCATCCAGCACATAGATACCGCTCTGCTTGTGATATTCCTCCACCGAAGCAAAACGCTCCTTCTGGATGCGCGTCATATACAGTACATCCAGGCGGTCGATCACATCGGCAAGGCTGTCCACCTCTTCGAAATGACACCCGCTCTTCACCAGCTGCTCACGCACATACAGCGGTACGCGAAGCGAAGGCGTCGAGATCAGAATAAAGCGGTTCCCCTCGAAGCGGCTCATCGTTTTGATCAGCGAGTGAACGGTGCGACCGTTCTTCAGATCGCCGCAAAGCCCGATACACAGGTTGTCAAAACGTCCCTTCTCGTGGCGGAGAGTCACAAGGTCGGTCAGCGTCTGTGTCGGATGCAGATGTCCGCCGTCGCCCGCATTGATCACGGGTACGCGCGAGTACATCGACGCGACCTTGGCGGCACCCGCCATCGGGTGACGCATCGTGATCAGATCGGCATAGCCGCTCACCACGCGCACCGTATCCTTGAGCGATTCGCCCTTCGAGACCGACGAGTTATTCGGATCGTCAAAGCCGATCAGACGACCGCCCAGACGAAGCATCGCCGTCTGGAAGGACATCTGCGTGCGGGTGGACGGCTCATAAAACAGCGTGGCCATGATCTTGCCGTCGCACACATGCGCATACTTCTCCATATTTTCGCGGATGTCGCACGCGAGCGAGGTCAGCTCCTCCCACTCCTCGGTCGTCAGGTCACACAGATCAATCAAATGTCTGGATTGCATACGATCTCTCCTTTGCTTTGCTCGGTTACAGGATGGTCTTGAAAAAGCGGCGTGCCTCACGGCACGCCGCCTGTTAGGATCAGAGAGCCTCCACGATCGCCTTGGTATCGCGCGCGATAACCAGTTCCTCATTCGTGGGGATCACATACGCCTTCACCGTGGAATCGGGACCGCTGATCTCGATCTCCTGACGGCGGGTGGCGTTGGCTTCTTCGTTGACGGTCACGCCGAGATAGCTCAGCGAATCCAGGATTTCCTTACGGAGCCGGCACTGGTTCTCGCCGACACCCGCGGTGAACACGATGGCATCCAGACCGCCCAACGCCGTAATATAACCGCCGACCAGCTTGCGGATCTGATAGCTGCGCATATCCCACGCCAGCTGAGCACGCTCGTTGCCCTCTTCCATCGCCTTGGCGAGGTCGCGGTCATCGCTCGACACGCCCGAAATACCGAGGATGCCCGATTTCTTGTTCATCAGGGTATCCATCTCGCTCGGAGTCAGGCCTTCTTTTTCCATAATAAAGGTGACGACCGACGGATCAATGGCGCCGCAACGCGAGCCCATCAGGAAGCCGTCCAGCGGCGTCAGGCCCATCGTGGTATCGATGACCTTGCCGTCCTTCACCGCGGCCAGCGACGAGCCGTTGCCGATGTGGCAGGTGATGATGCGCGTGCCTTCGGTCTTGCCGAGCAGCTCACAGCAGCGGGCGGTCACATAACGGTGGGAGGTGCCGTGGAAGCCGTAGCGGCGCACCGCATACTTCTCATAAAACTCGTACGGCACGCCGAACATATACGCCTCGGCGGGCATCGTCTGATGGAAGGAGGTGTCAAACACCACGACCTGCGGCACGTCATCGCCGAACGCCGCCTTCGCGGCACGGATGCCCTGCACGTGTGCGGGATTGTGGAGAGGAGCCAGCGGCGACAGACCGTCGATATCCTCGATGACCTTCTCGTCCACGAGCACGGACTTCGAGAAGATCGCGCCGCCCTGCACGATGCGGTGACCGATGGCGGACACCTCGGACAGCTCATTCAGCACCTTGCCTTCACCCTCGGTGAGGGCCGCCTTCACGCGACCGAACGCCACCGTGTGGTTGGGCATATCGTACACTTCCTTATCGATCTCATAACCGTCGGCATTTTCATAAGAGAACAGACCGCCCTCCAGGCCGATGCGCTCGCAGTTGCCCTTGGCAATGCACTTCTCGCCGTCCATATCGATCAGCTGATATTTCAGCGACGAGCTGCCGGCGTTGATAACCAAAATTTTCATACTCTTCTCGCGTCCTTTCGTCGGTATTCTTGCTTTTTGCGCAGAAATGCGGTATACTGCTTCTATACCGTTCTTTAGAATACATTTCTAACACCTAATTATAGTACAAGATTTTCCGTTTTTCAAGTCATTTTCCCATTTTTCACCGAAAGGAGCGCAACTTTATGAAAATCGCGGGCATCATCGCGGAATACAATCCGTTTCACAACGGTCACGCCTACCACATTGAACATACGCTCGCCGAAAAAGAAGGCGATGCCGACGCTGTTGTCGCGGTCATGAGCGGTTGCTTTACCCAGCGCGGTGAGCCGGCTCTCTTCGATCCGTTTCTCCGAGCCGAGGCCGCTTTGCAAAGCGGCGTGGACCTTGTGCTTCTGCTCCCCGTGCCTTGGTCGCTCTCGTCGGCGGAAACTTTCGCCGCAGGCGGTGTACAGATCCTGCAGGCGCTCGGCTGTGTGGAAATGCTCAGCTTCGGCAGTGAATGCGGTGATATCGCCGCGTTGCAGGGCGTGCGGCGTGTACTGGATGATCCGCGCACGGTCGGTCGGATGCGCGGCCTGATGGACACGGGGCTGTCCTATGCCGCGGCACGCCGTCAGGCGGTGGCGGAATACGGCGGGGAAGCACGGGCCGCCTTGCTTGACGAGCCGAACAACACCCTCGGCATCGAATACCTCGGGGCGCTCTCCCGCGAAGGAAGTGATATGACGCCCTTTACCGTCCGACGGATGGGCGCCGCCCACGACGCACTGGCTCCCATCGGCGGAATGGCCTCTGCCTCCTACCTGCGCGAGCTGGTGCACGCAGGTAAGGTAACGAACCTCGCCCCCTTCGTCCCGAATGTCGTCTGCAATCTGATCAGCCGTGCCGTTGCCGACGGTGTTTCTTCCCGTGAGGAGCTGGCCGAACGTGCCGTACTCGCTGTGCTTCGCCTGCGTTCCAAGGAACAGCTCGCCTCCCTGCCCGCCGTGTCCGAAGGGCTCGAAAACCGCCTCTACAACGCCGTTCGCGAAGCGGGCGATCTTGAAACGCTGTTCACCCTCGCCAAAACCAAGCGCTATCCCCGCACCCGTTTACAAAGGCTGGTGTACAACGCCTTCCTCGGCATCAGCGCGGATATGACCTCCGCCCCGCCTCCCTACATCCGTGTACTCGGCTCCACCGCCAAGGGGCGCGACATTCTGCGTACCGTCAAGGAAAACGGCACCGCCGTTCCGCTTGTGACGCGCGTATCGCAGATCGACGAGCTCGGAGACGCCGCCCGCCGTATGCTCGCACTGGAAAACCGTGCCGCCGACCTGTTCTCCCTGACGCTTCAGAAACCCACCCCCTGCGGACGGCATATGACCGCCCCGATGATTCGCGTGTAACGCATAACCGCCGCCCCGACTTCATACAGTGTAATAATCTGTTGAAACGGAGCGTGAAGCCTTATGTTTTTCCTGTCTGTTCGCGCAGAAAAGCGCCGACTGCTGTTTTCGGTGCTTTCGGTCGCGCTGATCGCCTCGATGTTGATCGCGTTGATCGTATTCCCCGCCTCCCGCACTATGATTTCCTCGACATCTTTGCAGAACGAAGAGGATATTGCCGCCTACTTGCTCCGATGCGGCTGTACGGTATCGTTACCGCCCGCCGAAGTGCGGGAGGTCCGCCTTCCCGACCGCTTTGAAGGGCATCTGGCGGACTATGAGGCCTTGCAGCAGCAAGCGGGCTTTTCGCTTGCCGCCTACGCGGGACAGCCCGTCATATGTCATACCTATGCCCTCATCGACCATGAGAGCGGCGACGGGGCCGCTGTACACCTCTATCTTCTGGACGATCGTCCGATCGGCGGAGACATCACGGCCGCCGACGGTACGCTGTTGCCGCTTTATAACCCATCTTCCGAAAGGACGTGAGCCGTTTTTGGAACGCCTCGATAAATATCTCAGCACGCAAACCACCCTCACCCGCCGCGAAGCAACCGCAAAAATCCGTCGCGGTGCGGTGACGGTGAACGGCAAACCCGTACGCGATCCCTCCGCCAAGCTTGAGCCTTCTTCGGCGGAGGTTACGCTGGACGGACAGGCTG
Source organism: Clostridia bacterium (assembly GCA_017396175.1). GTDB lineage: Bacteria > Bacillota > Clostridia > Oscillospirales > Acutalibacteraceae > RGIG1959. The sequence goes on along the minus strand of JAFQMR010000083.1, from coordinate 1,070 downwards.
TCAGCTACTTTAAATACCTATATATAATGCTCAATAAGCCGAGCGGTATTTTGTGCGTATCACGCGATCCTCACGCCCCGACCGTTGTTGATCTTCTGCCGGACGAATGGCGATCACGCCATCTGTTCCCTGCCGGCCGACTCGATAAGGATACAACGGGAATGGTTCTCCTGACGGATGACGGCGACTATGCCCATCGGATGCTTGCGCCGAAAAAGCACGTTCCGAAGCGTTATCTTGTGACGCTTTCTCACCCCGCAGATGCCGCTACGGTCGATGCGTTTGCAAGCGGGCTGACACTCCGTGACGGTGAGCGATGCCTCCCCGCCGTTTGCGAGCCGCTTGAAGGAAACGCGGCCGTTGTCACCCTGCACGAAGGAAAGTATCATCAGATCAAGCGTATGTTTGCCGCCTGCGGCAATCACGTTGAAGCGCTCCACCGCTTGTCGATGGGCGGGCTTGAACTGGATCCCTCACTGGCACCCGGCGAGAGCAAAATGTTGAGTAATCAAGAGGCTATGACTGTTTTTTTGTGACCGTTTTATGTACAACGGCGAATTTTTAGTTGTTTTAAATAAACTTCCCGCCGAAAGTTTGTAGATTCCAAGAATGGTTATTATTCGAAAAATTTGGTATAGTAAATACACGGTAGAAAAAACCCTCTGCGTCGTTTCGAAAGCGATGCGGAAGGAGTTTAAATTAGGAGGTTTGTTACTATGGCAAGCTTGTCTCTGAAAAACATTTACAAGCGCTATCCCGGCGGCGTGACCGCTGTCTCCGATTTCAACCTCGAAATCAAAGACAAGGAATTCATCATTCTGGTCGGCCCCTCCGGTTGCGGTAAGTCCACCACCCTGCGTATGATCGCCGGTCTGGAAGAAATTTCCGAAGGTGAACTGCACATCGGCGACCGCCTCGTCAACACGGTGGCCCCGAAGGATCGCGACATCGCGATGGTGTTCCAGAGCTACGCCCTGTATCCTCATATGACGGTTTACAACAACATGGCCTTCGGCTTGAAGCTGCGCAAAATGCCCAAGGCCGACATCGACCGTCGCGTCAAGGAAGCC
>JAFQMR010000082.1 GCA_017396175.1 Clostridia bacterium | reverse complement strand
GATGACGGGAACGATATCGACGCCGAACTTCTTGGCAAATTCATAGTCGCGCTCATCGTGCGCAGGCACCGCCATGATCGCGCCCGTGCCGTAGCCCATCATCACGTAGTCGGAGATGTAGATCGGCACGTTTTTGCCCGTGAGCGGGTTGAGAGCGGTGATGCCCTCGATGCGCACGCCCGTCTTATCCTTGACAAGCTGGGTACGCTCGAACTCGGTCTTCTTACTGCACGCCACACGGTATTCGTCGAGCGCATCGATGTTCGCAATGCGGTCGCGGTAGGTTTCGATCAGCGGATGCTCGGGCGCCATAACCATAAAGGTCACGCCGAACAGCGTATCGGGACGCGTCGTGTAGATGCGCAGGCTCTCGTGGATCTCGGGCAACTCAAAGTTGACGAACGCACCCGTCGACTTGCCGATCCAGTTGCGTTGCTGGAGCTTGACGTTCGGGAGATAATCGAGCTCCTCGAGGCCCTCCAGCAGCTTGTCGGCGTACGCGGTGATGCGCAGATACCACACATCCTTCGAGCGCTGTACCACGTCGCTGTGGCAGATATCGCACTTGCCGCCCTGCGAATCCTCGTTCGAGAGCACTACCTTACAGCTGGGGCAGTAGTTGACAAGCGTCTTATCGCGGAACGCCAGACCGTTCTCAAACATTTTGAGGAAGATCCACTGTGTCCACTTGTAATACTCCTCTTCGGTCGTATCGATCACACGCGACCAGTCAAACGAGAAGCCGACACGCTTGAGCTGCTCGGTAAAGCGCGCAATATTACGGTCGGTCACCTCACGCGGGTGAATGCCCGTTTTGATCGCATAGTTTTCCGTCGGCAGACCGTAGGCATCAAAGCCGATCGGGAACAGCACGTTGTAGCCTTGCTTGCGGCGCTTACGGCTGACCACCTCGAGGCCCGAATACGCCTTGATGTGGCCGACGTGCATACCGGCACCCGACGGATACGGGAATTCCACAAGGCCGTAGAACTTCGGCTTGCTGTAATCGTCGGAGGCGGCAAACGCCTTGGTTTCTTCCCAGATGTCTTGCCATTTTTTCTCGATTTGTGCAGGTTCGTAGCGCTTCATTCAGGTCGTCTCCTCGTTATCAATAAATTGGGTAATGTCCACATCGGTGCCGTCCTTCCACAGACGCTCCAGATCGTAAAAGCCGCGCATCTCCTCGTTGAAGACGTGCACGATCACCTCACCGTAGTCGATGAGCACCCAGCCCGTAGACTGGTAGCCCTCCGTGCGAAGCGGCGTAATGCCGCATTTGTCGCTCACTTCTTTTTCTACATAATCGCTCAGCGCCCGCACCTGTGTAGAGCTGTTGCCGTGAGCGATCACAAAGCAGTCACAGATGGAGGTGACGGTCTCAACGTCGATCAGGCGGATATCCTTCGCCAGATGCTTGTCGAGAGAGCGCACCACCTGTGCCGCCAATTGGGTTGTATTTGCGGTCATACGTCCGCCTCCTGATTCTTTTCGGTTTATTCCATATCGGTGTCGAGGATCATACCGACCTGATCCGCCACCACGCTGTCAAGCGTACCGAGGCGCGTGTCCGCCGCTACGGTATTCTGCAACTCGGGGATCAGCAGATCGGTTTCCTGAATCGCCGGGCCGAGCGGGTTAAATCGCTCGTTGAGCAGATTCAGCAGCTCGTCCCTGTGCGCGGAAAACACCGTATCGCCGTCGCCGTCCACGGCCGCCTCGCCGGGCAGCATACGGACCTGCACGTTCGCAAGCGGTACATTCTTAAAGGTCGTGATAAAGCTCGACAATTCGTCATATGCCAGCTCGTCATCAAAGGACAGATCGGTACGGATCGGATAACGGCTGTCCATCAGCTCCTCCATCGCACCGTCGTTGAGTGTCGCCGCGTCGAGCTTCTGCGTACGCGCCAGCACCGCACCGAGCACCTGACGCTGACGCTTCGTACGCTCGGCACCCGTGGATTCGAGAATATAATCCGAGGCCGCCGCGCCCGTCAGCGTCTGCACGCCCGCTTCGTAATTCACGTCGCCGAGCATCATCGCCGACGGCAGATTCACGTCCGCACCGCCGAGGCCGTCCACCAGCACCTCCAGCCCCTGCATCGGGAGCATCACATACTCGTCGACGGGCAGGCTGAGCTGATCGTTGACAAAATCGACGATACTGCCGATCGCGGAGCCCTTTTTCGAAGTAACGGGGCCGCCGCAGGCCGTGTGCGTTGCCTTTTCACCCTCGGTGATCTCGGGGGCATAGAGGCGCTTTTTGCACGCATCGCACCAATCGAGCGGCTTCGGATTCGCGTACACCCGTCCGAGGGTATCCACCTTCCAGCTGTCGCCCTTTTCAATATAGGTGGAGGCGGGAAGCTCCATCACCTGCACCGTATTGCCGACCTTGTCGTGGCACACCACCGACAGCAATACCGTTTCGGACTCGGGGCTTTCGCCGAGCAGACCGAAGAGGTAGTACGCCACCTTATCCTGACGGTCCACAGGCGTCACGTCACGCTCGACGGGCGAGATCGGATCCTGCGAATCCACCGTATAATTAAAGCGTTCAAACAACCAGAAGCCCGCCACTACCAAAAACACCAGCAGTGTCAGGATCGCGATGGCCATCACCCAGTAGATGATGACCGCCGCGCGGGACATCTTCTTTTTCTTTGTCTTGCGCGTTTTGGGAGCACGTTCCCTTGCGGGCTTCGTTTCGCCGCCTGTCGGGCGCGACGGGCGACGCTCCTTGCTCTTTGTCTCGTTTTCCAGATTCACGTGTTCACGCGTTTTGTTGCGTCTGTCTTTAGCCATGCTCAACACTCCTTTTGAGAGCCAATTCGTTGTAAGCGGCGATCGTATCGGGATGGATCGGCGAGCCGCCTGCGGCCAGCTCCCGCACCGTGTACGACAGCGCATAGCGCATCGCCCCGTCGGGATCCTCGTCCACCAGCCGTCGCATCACATCGACATCGTCGTAATCGCGGTCAGCCGACGTAAAATCCGCCAGAAACAAGATCCGTTCCATCAGCGTCATCGACGCCCGCCCCGTGGTATGGTAGCGGATCGCGGTGACGATCTCCCTGTCATCGATGCCGAGGATCTTCTCCGTATAGACGGCACCGCTGATCGCGTGCCACAATTTCGGAGAGGATACGGCTACGGCATCTAACAGTATATCAAAGTCGCTGAGAATTTGCAACTGCTGTTCCGAATTTGTATGCTTCATAATATCGTGGAGCAGCCCCGCCGTATACGCTTTTTCCGCATCCGCACCCCACCGAAGCGCCAGGCGCTTCGCTTCGTCCGCGACACAAAGCGAGTGATCATAGCGATCGGGACGCAACCGCTCCCGCAAGATCGCCTTATACTGCTCGTAGGGATCGGCGGCGGATGCGGCGGTGTACAGCCCGTGCCGTGCAATATACCGCGCTACGGCAGGCGGCACCAATCCGTCAAGAGAGGCCCCCTCCCCGACCAGACGGCGGATCTGCGTTGAGGACACCCGCGTGAGCGGCGCCTCCGTCACGATGCAGGTCGCGCCGTAGCCTTCAAGCGTCGCGGCGTACTCGCGAAGTACCTCGGCGGGTACATCGTCCCGCGGTACCGTACAAAAGGTCACCCGCTTCGCAAGATCGGCAAAGCGCTTCCACGTCGTCAGCGTCAGAAACATATCCGCGCCCATCAGCAGAAAAAAGCGGGCATCGGGCTCGGCGGCACAGAACGCTTCAACGGTATCGATCGTGAAGCTTGCACCGCCCTTCGAAATCTCGTAATCGCTCACCTCGAACAGCGGATCTCCCTCTGTTGCAAGGCGGCACATCGCCAGACGATCCTCGTCCGACGTCGTACTCTTTTTAATTTTGTGAGGCGGCTGTGCCGTCGGTACCAAACGCACCCGATCAAGCCCGAGTGCCGTTGCCAGCACGCGCGCCATCGCCAGATGCCCTTCGTGAACGGGATCAAAGCTCCCGCCGAACAACCCGATGTTCAAAGCCGCTCACCTCCTTCTTCAAAAAACGCCGTTATGCCCGCGGCAGAACGATCGTCGGTTCCTTTTCGTTGCGGCGGTACAGCACGAACGTCCGCCCGATCACGTGCACCACGTCCGCCTTCACCGCGTCGGCGATCTCCGCTGCCGCATCCCGCACCGCGATCGGAGCAGTCTCCAGCACACGGCCCTTGATCAGCTCGCGGGCGGTCAGCGCATCGTCCGCCTGCTTTTTCATCGTATCGGACACGCCGCCCTTGCCCACATGGACAATGGGATCGAGTCCGTTTGCCAAACCGCGCAGATACGCGCGTTGTTTACTTGTCATACCGTTGTCTCTCCTTGCTCCAGATAGGTTTTCAGCACCTTAGAGAACGCACGAAGCGAGCATCCGCGATGCGAGATCGCGTCCTTCTCCTCCGCGGTCATATCGGCAAAGCTCCTGTCGCCGACAAAGAAGACGGGATCGTAGCCGAAGCCACCGTCTCCCGAGGGGGCAAACGCGATCACACCCTCGCATTCCCCGCGGGCATACAGCGTCTTGCCGTCGGGGAACACACAGCAGATCGCCGACACGAACCGCGCCGTACGCTCCTTTGCGGGAACCTCCGCCATCGCGTCAAGCAGCTTTTTGATCTTGTCCGCATCCGAAGCTCCCTCGCCCGCAAAGCGCGCGGAATACAGCCCCGGTGCGCCGTCAAGCGCATCCACGCACAGGCCCGAATCGTCCGCGATCGCGGGCAAGCCGCTTTCCTTGCAGGCGGACGCCGCTTTCAGGTACGCGTTTTCTTCAAAGGTCGTTCCCGTTTCCTCGACCTCCGTAATCGACAGCCCGAGGTCACGGTCGGTCACCGCCTCGATGCCGAGCGGCTCCAGAATGCGCGACAGCTCCTTGAGCTTTTTCATATTATGTGTGGCTACAATGTACCGCATACCGCTTGTTCCTCCCGTGATCATTCATCAAACAGCCCGGCCGTAAATTCATCGGGATCGAACGGCTGGAGATCGTCCACGCCCTCGCCGACACCGATAAACTTGACAGGCACCTGCAGGTCCTCGCGGATCGCCAGCACCACGCCGCCGCGCGCCGTGCCGTCGAGCTTTGTAAGCACAATGCCCGTGATGCCTGCGGCGTTTTTGAATTCCCGCGCCTGATTGACGGCGTTTTGTCCCGTCGTGGCATCCAGAACGAGCAACACCTCGCGGTCGGCATCGGGCAGCTCTCGCTCGATCACACGGCTGATTTTTGCCAGCTCGTTCATCAGATTGGTTTTATTATGGAGGCGTCCCGCCGTGTCGCAGATGACCACGTCGGCACCCCGTGCCTTCGCCGCCGCGATGGCATCAAACACCACCGCCGCCGGATCGGCGTCCTGCGCGTGCTTGACGATGTCCGCGCCCGCACGCTTCGCCCAGATATCCAGCTGTTCGATGGCGGCGGCACGGAAGGTATCCGCCGCACCCAGCACCACCTTTTTCCCTTCGCCGATGAAGCGGGCGGCCATCTTGCCGATGGTAGTGGTCTTACCGACGCCGTTGACGCCGATCACCAGAATCACCGACGGCTTGGTAGCCATGTGCAGCTCCTGTCCGCCGCGAAGCATATCCGCCGTGATCTCACGCAAAAGGCGCTTGACCTCCTCGGGATCGGTCACGCCCTCCTCCTTCACGCGACGGCGCAGCTCCTCGCAGATGTGCGCCGAGGTCGTCGCACCGACGTCGCCCATGATCAGGATCTCCTCGAGCTCCTCAAACAGCTCCTCGTCGATCTTGGTAAACGCCTTGAGCATCGAGTTGACCGAGCCCATAATGGACTCTCTGGTCTTCTTGAGTCCCGAGGCGATTTTACTGAAAAAACCCATAGGGTGAATCCTCCTTTGAGAATCTTAATGCACTTCGATGCCGAGCTTCTCTTCCAGCTCGCCGACACGAAGCTCCAGCAGCTTCGACACGCCCTTTTCCTGCATGGTCACACCGTACAGCACATCCGCTTCCTCCATCGAGCCGCGGCGGTGGGTAATGACAATAAACTGCGTGCGGTCGCACATACGGCGCAGGTACTGTGCATAACGATCGACGTTGACGTCGTCAAGCGCCGCCTCGATCTCGTCCAGCACACAGAACGGCGACGGTGTCACGCGCAGGATCGCAAAGAGAAGCGCGATGGCCACCAGTGCCTTTTCACCGCCCGACAGCGCCTCCAGATGAAGGATCTTTTTGCCGGGAGGCTGAACGTGCATTTCAATGCCCGTGTTGAGCACATCCTCGGGGTTGGTGAGCGACAGCATCGCCTTACCGCCCTCAAACAGCTCCGAAAACACCTGTCCGAACTGCTGGTTGATCTGATTGAAGCGCTCGATAAACATCGTCTGCATCTGCCCCGTCAGCTCGTTGATGAGCGACAGCAGCTCTTTCTTCGAAACCTCCACGTCGTTGACCTGTGCGGACAGGAACGCGTAGCGGTTGCTGACCTCCTTGAACTCCTCGATGGCGTCGGGGTTGACACTGCCGAGGGCGCGGATCTTATTCTTCAGCTCCTGCAAGCGGCGGGACGATGCCGCCACATCCTCAATGGGCGTGGCCATATCCAGCGCCTGCAAACGCGTCAGCTCGTATTCCTCCAGCAGCTTCATTTCCACATCCGCCGCCTGGCGTTCGGCCGCCTGCTGTTTTTCCTCCAGGCGTGCCGCCTCGCGTCCTGCCAGCTCGCGTTCCTCCGCTTTGTCGCGGCTGTACTGGCGATACGACGTCTGGCGACCGTCGATCTCCGTGCGGCGGGCGTTCAGCTGCGCCACCTGCTCCTCGCCTGCCTTCGCCTGTGCGCGGAGCTCCGCGGCGGCGGCATTGAGTGCCTCCACCTCTTCGGCAATGCGCTTCGCCGCCTCTTCGGTCTGCGCGATCTGACGGCGCAGGCCCTCGCGGTACCCTTCCGCATCGCCCCGACGGGCATCCAGCTCTCTCAGCGACAGCTCAATCGCCTCGATCTCGGCGACGAGCGTTGCCGCCTTCAGCTTGCAGTCGCCGATCTCCTCGGCAAAGCCCTCGCGCTTTTCCTGCAGCTCACGGCGTCCGCCCGCCAGCGCTTCGATCTGCGCGTTGATATCCTGTTGTTTCTCGCTCACAGCCGCCGTCTTTGCGGCCGAAGCGGCGATCGCCTCGCGGCAACCCGCGGCACGTTCCTGTAACAAGGCCGTCTCACGGTCACGGTCGGAAGCCGTCGCCTCGAGCGCATCGCGGTGTTCGGTGACACGGCGAAGCTCCGCCTCAAAGCGGATGAGGACCTCCTGCTCAGTCTGAAGCTCGGCGAGCGTCCCGTCCCATTCCGCCTTTGTTGCCGCCGCTTCCTGCTCGGCGGTGCGCAGACGCGCCACCGCATCGGCGGCCTGCATCTGAAGCGCCTTGCTCTTTTCGGTCAGCTTGTCGATTTCGGCGCGACGGGCGAGCAGACCGGCGCTCTTAACACTGGAGCCGCCCGTCATCGAGCCGCCCGCGTTGACGACCTGTCCGTCCAGCGTCACCACGCGGAAGCGGTACTGATAGCGCCGCGCCAGCGTGACCGCCGCATCCAGATCCTCGGCAACCACCGTGCGGCCGAGCAGATTGCGGACAATGCCGTCGTATTTCTTATCATAGGACACCAGCGACGACGCCAGTCCGACAAAGCCGAACGCGTCATCCAGTCCCTTTTCCTCCAGCTCGCGCCCCTTAATGGTGTCGAGCGGCAGGAAGGTGGCGCGACCGCCCTTGGTTTCCTTCAGATGGGCGATGCCGCGCTTGGCATCCGCCTCCGTATCACACACAAGGTTCTGAGCCGCCGCTCCGAGTGCGGTTTCAACGGCAAGCGCATACGCCGCCTCGGCGTTGATAAGCTGGGACACCGGGCCGTGAATGCCGCGAAGCACACCGCGTGCGCTCTGCTTCATCACGGCCTTGACGCTGTCCTGGAAGCCCGCCATACTGCGCTCCATCTCTTCGAGGAGACGCACCTGACGCGCCACGCCCTCGGCGTCGAGCCGAAGCTGTTGGGCTTCCTCCTGCACCTTTTTGGCTTTCTCTTCACGGCTCTTCGCGCGCATTTCGAATCCGCTCGCCGCATTCTGCAGGGACGCGACCTTCTCGCGGCAGACGCGAAGGCCCTCTTCGCATTCCGTACATTCCTTGGCGGCGTGCTCCCGCTCGGCCGTAAGCTCTCCCGCATCCGCCAAAAGCACCGACAAACGTGCGGTGATCTCGGACAGGGTGCTTTCGTTCGTGACCGTCGCCACGCGGCAATCGGACAGCTCGTCGGCCAACGCCGCGGCGGTCGCCGACAGCGTTTCCATTTGTCCCGACACCTCTTCGGAGCTGTGGATCAGCTCTTCAAGACGGGAGGTGAGCTCGCTCTGAAGGGCCGCCTGCTCCGCGATCGCGGCGCGACGCTCCTCGATCTGACGGCGCTTATCCTCTTCCTCCGCATCGAGAGCCTGTGCCCCCTGATGCGACTGTTCGATCTCCTGCTCCATACGGGCGATATCGTCCGCGCTGTGCAGCTGATCGTTATGCCGCACCGCCGCCTGACGCTCCAGCTCCGCCGCCTGCTCCTCGGTACGCTGGCAGGAGCGACGGATCTCGTCCATCTTCGCCAGCAGACGCTCGATCTCCAGCTGAGACGCTTCCATCTCCGCATCCATACGCGCCATTTCATTGCCTGCGGCATCGTATTGCGTACGCGCCAGCTCCAGCTTATCGGACAGCTCGCGGATCACGTCGCGGGAGTGGTTGATGGTATGCACCCACAGACCGATCTCCAGCCCCTTTTTCTCCTCCGCCAGCACCAGATATTTTTTCGCCTTTTCCGCCTGCTGGCCGAGCGGCCCGACGCGCTCCTCCAGCTCCGTGACGATGTCACGCAGACGAAGCAGATTGTCCTCCGCCGCACGCAGACGGCGTTCCGCTTCGTTCTTGCGGTAACGATATTTTGCAATGCCCGCCGCTTCCTCGAAGATCTCGCGGCGTTCCTCCGACTTGGAGGCAACGATATCGCCGATACGGCCCTGTCCGATGATGGAGTAGCCGTCGCGTCCGAGACCGGTATCCATAAACAGCATCTGGATATCCTTCAGACGCACCGTGGCGTTATTCAGCATATAATCGCTGTCGCCCGAACGATAGTACCGACGGGTGACACGCACTTCGTCCTCATCCAGATCCAACGTACGGGCGGTGTTGTCGATGACAAGCGTCACCTCCGCAAAGCCCATACCGCGACGGGCGGCCGTGCCGTCGAACACGACGCTTTCCATCTTCGCACCGCGCAGGTTCTTCGCCGACTGCTCGCCGAGCACCCAGCGGATCGCGTCGCTGATATTGGATTTGCCGCTGCCGTTCGGGCCGACGACCGCCGTGATGCCCTGACCGAAGGTCAGTACCGTCTTGTCGGGGAACGACTTAAAGCCGTGGATCTCCAATGCTTTTAAAATCATAACCGATTATCCTTTCTCCGCCCGAACCTCCCATAAGGGGACGTCGGGATCCGCCGTTACGCGTACCGTATAGCCCTCCCGCGCAAGGCGTTGCCGATTCCGTTTCCGTTGTCCGATCATCTTGGATACCGCCTTCGGATGAACCCGCAGGGTATACACGGTATCCGGTTGCGGGGGGCCCATGTGTGTCAGCACCGCGAGCGCGGTGTTCACATACAGTTGTCCCTCGCACAGCTCGCGAAGGGCGGGATGATAGCCGCCCGCCACAGCTTCCTCACGAAGTGCCTCGCCGTCGTGCAGGCCGAGGCGAATGACGGGAATGCCGCAGGTCTGCTCAAAATAGGCGAGCAGCTCCGCGCACAGCGCCACCGTTTCGTCAAGCGACGGCGGCGTATACCGTCCCTCGCGCATCCGCGCTTCAAGCGGGGTGCCGCGAAGCACCACGGTCGGATAGATCCGCACCGTGTCGGGACGGAGCGCCGCCAACGCCTTCGCCGTACGGCGGGCGCCGTCCTCCGTGTCGGCGGGGAGCCCCGTCATCATCTGCAGTCCGAGCGAAAAGCCGTATCGGCGGATCAGCGTCGCCGCACGAACGGTGTCTGCGGCGGTATGCCCGCGACCGCACGCCTTGAGCACACAGTCATCCATGCTTTGCGCCCCGAGCTCGATCGCCGTCACGCCGTAGTGAGCCAGAAGCCGAAGCCGTTCCTCGTCCACCGCGTCGGGGCGGGTAGAAAGGCGGATGCCGTCGAAGCGTCCGCTTTGCAAAAACGGCTGTGCCGCTCGGAGCAGTGCCTCCATCGTCTCCCGCTCGATCGCCGTAAAGCTACCGCCGAAAAACGCGATCTGTGCCCGACGATCCGCTGGCAACGTGCGAAGTGCCTCGTCGCAAGCCGCCGTCACATCCTCCGCCGAAAGAGGCTTTGACGTGCCGGCAATGGTGCGCTGATTGCAAAAACAGCAATCATGCGGGCATCCCGCGTGCGGCACAAACAACGCCACATTCGCGTGCTTTTGTTCAGTCATCATATCCCATCAGCTTGAGGGCTTCCTTTGCCTCCAGCTGTTCGGCCTCCTTCTTGCTCTTGCCGCGTCCCCGTCCGATCACGTTGCTGTTCAGGTGTACCTCCACCGAAAACCGCTTGCTGTGATCGGGGCCGCTTTCGCCCACCAGCACATAGACGAGCTTTTCCTCGGGTGTCTGCTGGACGATCTCCTGCAGCTGGGTTTTGTAATCTTTGAAGTGGCGGCGACGCTGTGCGGCGATCTCCCGGATCAGAAACGGCAAAACAAAGTCCGTTGCCGCCTCCATCCCGCCGTCGAGATAGATCGCGGCGAGGATCGCTTCAAATGCGTCCGCCAGAATGGACGGGCGTTCCCGCCCGCCGTTCATCCGCTCTCCCTTGCCGAGCAGGAGTCGGTCGCCGACGCCGAGCTCCTTTGCATAGGAGCTGAGCGCCTGCTCGCACACGATGGACGCGCGCAGCTTTGTCAGCTCGCCCTCGCGGCTGTTATCGTTTTCAAAAAGATAGTTTGCGGCGATCATCCCCAGCACCGAGTCGCCCAGAAATTCCAATCGCTCGTTGCTTTGCAGATCACGTTTGCCCTCGTTCGCGTAGGACGAGTGCGTCAGCGCCTGCTCCAACAGCGACGGATCGCGAAACGTATAGCCGAGCCGATCCATCCAATCCTGCAATTCCATGTCCACCGTTCCTTCTTAAAACCGATCTTCCACGTATCCCACAAGGTCTTCGAGCGTCTCAAAGCCGAACAGCTCCTCCGACGGGATCTCCACCTCATAGGCTTCGGTCAACAGCAACGCGAGAGCCTCCCGCTCGAAGTCGGCAACATTGAGCTCATCAAAGCTCGCCGCCAGCTCCACATCCTCGTAAAAGCAACCGCATCGCTCACATAAATAGTCTCGTACACGCTCCAGTACGGTCATTCTGCCTCGCCCTCGTCTTCCGCTTCGGTCGCCACGACCGCCTCGATTTTACCGATGACGTCCGCCGCCGCAAATTCCGCCGCCACACGGATGGCGTTTTTGACGGCATTCGCCTTCGCGTTGCCGTGTGTTTTGATGACAGGCTTTTTGAGTCCGAGAAGCGGCGCACCGCCGTATTCATCGGTCGACAGGAGCTTCTTGAACGCGCCCATCTGCGGCTTGATCAGCAGGTAGGCAAGCTTCGTAAACAGGTTCGTTTTAAACATCGCCTTGAGCTTCTGCACGATCAGATCCGCCGTGCCCTCCATCGTTTTGAGAAGGACGTTGCCCGAGAAGCCGTCCGCCACAACGACGTCCGCTTCGCCGAACGGTACCTGACGCGCTTCGATGTTGCCGACAAAATTCAGGTTGTCGTTCTTGAGAAGCTCGAAGGTCGCGTGCTGAAGATCACTGCCCTTTTCATCCTCGGTGCCGATGTTGAGAAGTCCCACGCGGGCGGGCGTACCGCCGCCCATCACATCGGTCATATAGATGCTGCCCATCTGTCCGAAGCGGTGAAGCATTTCGGGGCGGCATTCCACGTTTGCGCCCGCATCCACCAGCATCACGGGGCCTTTGTTCGTCGGCATGATCGCCGCCAACGCCGCACGGGACACGCCCTTGATACGCTTGACAAGGAAGGTGCCGCCGACCAGCAACGCACCCGTACTGCCCGCCGAAACAAACGCATCGCCGTCACCCGCGGCCAACGCCTTCAGGCCGACCGCCATCGAGCAGTTTTTATGCTCGCGAAGGATCGAACGCGGTGCGTCGTGCATCGAAATCACATCCTCGCAGTCGAGGATCTCCATCCCGTCAAGCGACAGCTCGTTTTCCTTTGCCGTCTGACGGATGATCGCCTCGTTGCCCGCCAGCACCACCGTGTGGCCGTAAGCCGCCACCGCCTCGGCGGCACCCTTGATCACCTCGAGCGGTGCATTGTCGCCGCCGAAGGCATCCACAATAATACGCATAGGTAGTCCCTCTTTTCTTATGTAAGTTCCTTCCAGAACGGGTGCGCGTCCATCGTCTCCTTCAAGGAGCGAAGACCGCGTTCACTGAGCGCTTCGTAACGAAGCTTCTTATCGCGGATAGGCGGCTCGATCGGCGGCAATACGCCGAAATTGGCACCCATCGGTTGAAAATCCTTGCCCTCATAGCCGCTGATGTAACGGCTGAGCGCCCCCGTCATCGTATCCGCTTCGGGGACAAAGGGCGCCGCTCCTTTGAGCATCGCCGCCGCGTTGATCCCCGCAAGGATCCCCGAGGCCGCCGACTCCATATACCCTTCGACGCCCGTCATCTGCCCCGCGAAGAACAGGTGCGGATCGCGCCGCATCCGAAACGTCGCATCGAGCAGATGCGGCGAGTCGATAAAGGTGTTACGGTGCATCACGCCGTAGCGCACGAATTCGGCATTCTTCAGCGCGGGGATCAGGCCGAACACCCGCTTTTGTTCACCGAATTTGAGATTGGTCTGAAAACCGACCAGATTGCGAAGCGTCCCCTCACGGTTTTCCGCACGAAGCTGAAGCACCGCCCACGGGCGGTGTCCCGTACGCGGATCCCGTAAGCCGACAGGCTTCATCGGGCCGAAGCGGATGGCATCCCTGCCGCGGGACGCCAGCACCTCAATGGGCATACACCCTTCGTACACGGTCGGTTGATCGGCGGCATCAAATTCGTGAAGGGGCGCTCGCTCCGCCGTGACAAGCGCCTCCCAAAAGGCTTCGTATTCCTCTTTGTTCATCGGGCAATTGAGATAATCGCCCGTCGCGCCGTCGTCGCGTTCCCCCTCCTCGCGGTCGTACCGCGACTGGTAAAACGCCGCCGTCATATCGACGCTGTCGGTGGTGACGATGGGTGCGGCGGCATCGTAAAAATGCAGGCCCTCACCGCACATCGCCGTCAGCTCCGCCGACAGCGCCTCGCTTGCCAGCGGGCCCGATGCCACGATCACCGCGTCCGCTTCGGGAATCGTTTCGCATTCACGGCGTACCACCGTGATACGCTCGTGCGCTTCGATGGCCGCTGTGATACCGGCGGCAAACGCCTCGCGGTCAACGGCAAGCGCGCCGCCCGCAGGAACGGCGCACGTCTGAGCCACCTGCATACACAGCGAGCCCAGAAGGCGCATCTCCTCCTTCAGCAGTCCCGCCGCCGAGCCGAGCCGCTGTGCCTTCAGCGAATTGGAGCACACGAGCTCACCGAGCTTATCGCTTTTATGAGCGGGGGAAAACCGATGCGGCTTCATCTCGTACAGCGTCACGTCGATGCCGCGATCGGCAAGCGCCCACGCCGCTTCCGTGCCGGCGAGTCCCCCGCCGATCACCGCGGCGGTCATTCGGCCTCTCCCTTGCCGACGCAACCCTCGGTCGCGCAGAACACGCCGCCGTTCTTGCCCTTCTTGCGGAACATCGTCTTGCCGCATTGCGGGCAGACCTCCGACACGGGCTCGTTCCAGGTCACGAAATCGCATTTCGGATAATTGGAGCAGCCGAAGAATTTGCGGTTGTTTTTACTCTTTTTCGCGACGATCGCACCGCCGCATTTCGGGCAAAGGCCCTTGGTCATTTCCACCAGCTGCTTGGTCGTTTTGCAATCGGGGTAGCCGGGGCAGGCAAGGAACTTGCCGAAGCGTCCCGACTTGATCACCATACGGCGGCCGCAGTTTTCGCAGAGCACATCGCTCTCCACCTCGGGAACCTTGATGCGCTCGCCCGACAGCGTCGCCTCGGCGGTGGCCAGCGTCTTTGCAAAATCGCCGTAGAAGCCGTCGAGCTCCTTCACCCAATCGGTTTCGCCGCTTTCGACATTATCGAGTCCCTCTTCCATCTGTGCGGTGAATTTCACATCGACGATGTTCGGGAAATGCTCCTTCATCAGGCGCGTTGTGATCTCGCCGAGGGGCGTCGGCTTCAGCGCTTTGCCCTCGCGCTCGATGTACTCGCGCGAGAGGATGGTCGAAATGGTCGGCGCGTAGGTGGACGGACGTCCGATGCCCTTCTCCTCAAACGCCTTGACAAGCGTCGCCTCCGTGTAACGGGGAGGCGGCTGAGTGAAATGCTGGTTGCCCTGCAGATCGCGCAGTGTGAGCGTTTGTCCCTCCTCAAGAGGCGGGAGTGCCACGCTGTCCTCGTCCTTGTCATCGCGGCTTTCGGTGTACAGCGTCGTAAAGCCGTCAAAGCGGACGGTGTGTCCCGACGCCTTGAAAATATAGCCCGCCGCCTCGATGTCCACCTGGCAGGTGTCCTGCACACAGGCCGCCATCAGACTCGCGATAAAGCGCTCCCAGATCAGCTTGTAGAGCTTGTACTGATCGTGCGTCAGCGAGCTCTTCACGCGATCGGGCGTCAGCGACGGCATCGAAGGACGGATCGCTTCGTGCGCATCCTGCGCATTCGCCTTGGTTTTGAAATACCGGGGCTTTTCGGGCAGATAGCTCTCGCCGTAGGTGTCCTTGATGTAGGTGTTGCCTGCGGCACGGGCTTCTTCGGAGATACGAAGGCTGTCCGTACGCATATACGTAATCAGACCGGTCGCGCCGATGCCTTCCACCTCAACACCTTCGTACAGCTCCTGTGCCGTCTGCATCGTGCGGCGTGCCGCAAAGCCGAGACGGCGGTTTGCTTCCTGCTGAAGCGTCGAGGTGATGAACGGCGGTGCGGGCTGTAAGCGACGCGTACCGCGCTTGACGGTCTGCACCGTATACACCGCATTCTGCAGCCTTTGCAGGATCGCGTCGGACTGCTCGCCCGTGCTGACGGTGAGCTTACCGCTTCCGTCGCCGTAGAGCTTTGCGGGAAAGCGCTTGCCCTTCGCACCGACCGACAGAAGCGCATCGATCGTCCAGTATTCCTCCGACACGAACGCACGGATCTCCTCCTCGCGGTCCACGACGATACGCACCGCCGCCGACTGCACACGTCCCGCCGACAGGCCCTTTCGGATCTTTTTCCACAGGAACGGGCTGATCTTGTAGCCGACGATGCGGTCAAGGATGCGGCGTGCCTGCTGCGCGTTGACGAGGTTCATATCGATCGCGTGGGGGTTTTTCAGCCCCTGTGTCACGCCGGTTTTGGTAATTTCCGTGATCGCGATGCGGCAGGGCTCGGTGCCGTCGACACCGAGGATCTGCGCCAGATGCCACGCGATCGCTTCGCCTTCGCGATCGGGGTCGGTCGCAAGCAACACGTTGTCGCATTCGGCGGCCGCCGCCTTCAGCTGACGGATCAGCGCGGATTTGCCGGGGATATCGACGTAACGCGGCTTAAAGCCGTGTTCGATATCCACACCGAGCAGGGTTTTGGGCAGATCGCGGATGTGTCCCGCAGACGCCATCACGCGGTAGCCCTCTCCCGAATATTTTTGAACGGTTTTCACCTTGGTAGGTGACTCCACTATAATCAACGTAGTCATAAGAACCATTTCCTCACAATTGGTATGAGATTGCAGTTTTACAAAGTCTGCAGGGCATACATCTGTCCTGCGCCGCACGTCACCGTGCCGTACAGCTCCAGCATCGTGAGAGCGGAGAGTACCTCGCTGAGCGGCAAGCCGGTTTCAAGCGCCAGCTCTGCGGCGGTTTGTTCCCGCGCCGTCAGCGCCTCGTACAGCCGACACGCCGCAGGCGATACGCCCGAAGGACAAGGCTTTACGGTTCGTGTCGGTGTGGGTTCGGGCTCCTGCGCCACCTGCAGAACGGCGACCGATCCCGTCGCTTCTGTCGGCGACGACTCGTTCATCGCCCGTTCCTCTGCCGCCGGTATTGCCTCGAAATCCGGTGTCGCGAATCCGTAACGCAGGTACGCGATCAGGATATCGGCGGCATTCGTCACCAGCGTTGCGCCCTCCTTGAGAAGCGCGTTGCTTCCCTCACAGCAGGGAACACCGACCGCCCCGGGAAGCGCAAACACCTCGCGTCCCATATCCCGCGCCCAACGGGCCGTCATCAACGCCCCGCTCTTTTTCGGAGCGGCGGTTACCACCGTGCCGAAGGACGACGCCGCCAACAGGCGGTTGCGGATGGGAAAATGATAGGTGCGCGCCGTCGCACCGAGCGGAAACTCCGTCAAAAGCATACCGCCGCTTTGAAGCAACCGCTCCCGAAGCGGGGCGGTCACTTGCGGATACTCCACATCGAGGCCGCACGCCTGATACGCGATCACCGTGCCGCCCTCGTCAAGGGCCGCTTCCATCGCCGCGCAGTCCAGCCCGTCGGCTCCGCCGCTGATCACGACAGCACCTCCTGCCGCCAACCCCGCACCGATACGGCGGGTAGCGCGGATGCTGTTCGCGTCGGCGTATCGCGTTCCGACCACCGTCACGCGGATCGCATCGCACGGATCGAACCGCGTGCCGCGTCCGTAGATCGCAACAGGCGGCGCATACATCCCGTCAAACAGGGTGCGGTATTCCGCATCCTCGGGTGTGATCACAAAGGCGTCCATCTCGTGAAGCCGTTCCAGCTCCCTTTGCGCCTTTTTCAGGTCTTTTCGCCCCAGACGCTGACGCTGAGAGCGCGTAAGCGGGATATCGTCGGGGATCGCCTCCGCCTCATAGACGGCACGCGCCGACGGAAACGCCGCCAGCAGGTCCTCGGCTTGCGAAGCACCCGCACCGAGGGCTTGCTGAAGCCAGATCCAGTACAGCGTATCAGCCAAGCGTCTCGCCCCCTTCGCGGCACAGCTCCCACAACAGGATGCCCGCCGCCATCGAAGCGTTGAGCGATTCGGCACGTCCCGCCATCGGAATGGTCACGCGGTGACTGCAGGAGGCGACCGCCTCCGCCGTCAGGCCGTTGCCCTCGTTGCCGATGACGATCACCGCCCGTTGCTTCGGCGCCTTCATAATGGGCGTTGCCGCGGCATCCACCACCGCCGCCAGAACGGGACGGTCGACCGCCAGCGTCGCGAGCTCTCCGCAAAAATCCTCACATACACGGCAGGGCAGGCGAAATACGCCGCCCATACTCGCGCGCAGGACCTTCGGGTTGTACAGATCACAGCACCCCTTCGACAACAGCACGCCATTCGCACCGAGCGCCTCGGCGGTGCGGAGCACCGTACCGAGATTGCCGGGATCCTGCAGATCCTCCAGCGCCACATAGATGCCGTCCTGCGTCACGTCGACCGTATGCGACACCTGTCGGCAGAGGCACACGATCCCCTGCGGCGAACCGGTATCGGACAGCGAGCGCATCAGCTCCGCGGACAGCGTAAACACCGTCTTTGCCGCTTCCTCGACAACGCGACAGCTGTCGCCGTAGTGTCGGGCGGCATCCGCCGTCAGAAACGCCGAGAGCACCTCGACGCCCGAACGCACGGCATCCTCGCACAGGCGGGCCCCTTCGATGACAAAGCAACCGCTTTTGCGGCGCGTCTTCGCATCCTGCAGGAGCTTCGTAAGCTCCTTGATGCGCGGATTGTCACGGCTGGTCAATAGCACAAAAAGGCCCTCCTTTGCAGTCGTTTCAGGCGCCGATTTTGCGAAAAAACGGCGCTCCTAAAATAGCAAACAAGCGCCCGCCGAAGTTCGGCGGACGCAGTTGTCGCTTATTATAACGCAGCCTTCGCCTTCTCGACGAGCGCGGTGAACGCGGCGGCGTCGGAGACAGCGATCTCGGCGAGCATCTTGCGGTTGAGCGCGATGCCTGCCTTCTTGAGGCCGTTCATGAAGGTGGAGTAGTTCATACCGTTCATCTTCGCAGCGGCGGAGATGCGGGTGATCCACAGGCGACGGAAGTCACGCTTCTTCAGGCGGCGGCCGATGTAAGCATATTGGCCGGACTTCATAACCGCTTCCTTCGCGGTCTTGAACAGCTTGGATTTTGCACCGTAATAGCCCTTAGCGAGCTTCAGGATCTTCTTTCTTCTTTTGCGCGTAGCGAGAGCGCCTTTAATACGAGCCATGTTGAATTACCTCCGTTCTGCGATTATTTGTAAGGAATCAAGCGCTTGACCTGAGCGACATTGGTCTTGTCGGCCACAGTCGTCTTACGCAGGTTTCTCTTGCGCTTGGTGGTCTTCTTGTTCAGGATGTGCGATTTGTACGCGTGGCCGCGAACCACCTTGCCGCTCTTTCTGAGCTTAAATCGTTTCTTCGCGCCGCTGTGCGTTTTGATCTTCGGCATAGTAAAATCCTCCTTTAATTTTCATCGAATCCAAACAGTTAACGACGGTTTGTCGGTTATTTGGCGGGCTTGGGAGCAAGGAACATCAGCATATGACGTCCTTCCATCTTGGCGGCCTTTTCGACCACCGCGTAATCCTTCACCTCTTCGGCGAAGCGCTGCATAATTTCCACGCCGAGCTCGGGATGGCCCATCTCACGGCCGCGGAAGCGAATCGAGACCTTGACCTTGTCGCCGCCTTCCACAAAGCGGATCGCGTGACGTGCCTTCGTCTGGAAATCCGCCACGTCGATGTTGAGACCGAGGCGCACCTCTTTAACCTCCACTACGCGCTGATTCTTACGGGCTTCCTTTTCGCGCTTGGCCTGCTCGAAGCGGTATTTGCCGTAGTCCATAATGCGGCAGACGGGCGGCACGGCATTCGGAGCGATCTTCACCAGATCCAGCTCACGCTCGTCGGCAAGCTTCTGCGCCTCACGGGCAGACATCACGCCGAGCTGGTCGCCGTCCTCGCTGATCACACGAACCTCGGCATCGCGGATTTGCTCATTGATTTGCGTTTCTTTCGTAGCGATGTGAACGCACCTCCATAAAATGTCGTCTGCGGAACCCCGCAAAACTGAAAACGCGGACTGAAAACCATCAGCCCGCGTTCAATAAACCAACATTCTTCCTTACGGAAAATCGGTGATATTAACCTGCTGGGAACGAAATCCGCAGGTGAAAGCGGGCGACGCTTTTCTTTGTTTGCCAAACGAGTATACCACCTTACTCACCCGATGTCAAGACTTTTTTTATTTTTTTCGAATCACCTGAATCAGCACATACACACCGACCAGCACGGCGGTACTGCCGCCGAAGATCCAAAACATCGTTTCCTGCGGCACACAGGTGTCGAAGAAATAGATGTTGCAGTCCAGTGCATCACGCGTGCTGTCGATCACCGCAGACGGCAATCCCGTCCGCTCCAGCTCCGCCAGCACACCGTTCATACAGTGATTGCGCAGCAGGGAGGTCGCATAGGTGCCGGGCAGGAAGGACATCACCGTTTGCAGCCCTTCGCCGAACTGCGAAATGGGCATATACGCGCCGCAGATAAAGCCGTAGCACGAGCTGACAATGGTGCCCACCGCCGAGATTTGTCCCTGCGACGAGAGGAACACATTCACAATGGAAGACAGCGCCGTACCGAACAGCACCAGCAGCAGCACATCCAGCAGGACACAGCAGACATCCGTCGCCGACAGATACCAGCCGACCGAGCCGAGATACAGGAAGCCTGCCCCCACGGCCACCAGGCAGATGAGCAGTGTCGAGAGGAAGGTCGCGATGTAGTAGCCGAGCGCCTTGACGTGGGGCTTAAGAGGCGTGATGCCGAAATCCCATGCCGCTCCCGTGATCTTATCCTGCACCATCAGCATATTCGAGCAAAAGGCGACCGTCACACCGCACACGGCCAGAAGCGACGACACCAGCTGTCCGCCTGCCAGCGCGTTGACGAGCGCATCGTCCACCGTAAAGCCCGCAGGCACCGCCATCAAAAAGCTGTCCTTATATACATTTGACAGAAACGTCATATACAGCACCAGCAGGATCAGCGGGGTGATCAGCGAGGTGAAGAACAAGCCTTTATCTTTAAAAAACATCCATGTGTTGCGTTTGATCAGTTTTCCGAGCATCATCCCTCAGCACCTCCCGTCAGGCGTTTTCCCGTCACCGCAAGGAACACGTCGTCCATCTTTCCCTTGGTGATCTCATAATCCGCGAACACCGTCGGATGCGTTACGATCAGCTCCGTGGCCGCCGCGGTATCCGGCAAGGCGACGCGGTAGGCATCGCGGATCGGCTCATAGGGATACCCGAGCGCCTTCACCGTCTCCTCCGATACGCCGTACAACGTCAGAAAATCCCCCGTGTAGCTGTTTTTCAGCATCAGCGGCGTACCCTCGGCCGCAATTTTACCGCTGTCGAGGATCACGACGTAATCCGCATCCGCCGCCTCTTCCATGTAATGGGTGGTCAGGAAGACAGTCATTCCCTCTTCCCGTTGCATCGAGGCCACCACGTCCCACAGCTGCTTGCGCGTCTGAGGATCGAGTCCTGTAGTCGGCTCGTCAAGAATCAGGATCTTCGGGCGGTGAAGCAACGCGCGTGCCACGTCGATACGGCGACGCTGTCCGCCCGACAGTTTACCGACGGGACGCGACAGCAGATCGCCGAACGACAGTCGCTCGGCAAGCTCCGACAGTCGCGCCTTGAACGCGTCACCCGTGATGCCGTACAGCGCCGCACGGCTTTCGAGATTCGCCTTCACCGACAGCGGACGGTCAAGCACCGAGTGCTGGAACACCACGCCGAGGTCTTGCTTGAAGCGCAGGCCGTCGCGGTCGATGTCACAGCCGTTCACCGTCACGCGTCCCTCATCCTTTTTCAGCTGTCCGCACAGCACGGAAATCGTCGTGGATTTACCCGCACCGTTCACGCCGAGAAACGCAAACAGCTCTCCCTCCTTGACGCAAAAGCTCAGATCCTGCACCGCCTTCACGTCTCCGAAGCTCTTATAAAGATGCTCAATCTCCAGTATTCGCTTACTCATATCGCATCCTCCTTGTTTTCGAAATACCGCCGCCGAAGCCCCGTATACACATCGGTCAGCATCGCGCAGATCTCTTCGTGCTCAAACTGTATATAGTCGGTCGCCAGCAGCACGGCGATGCCGTGCACGAAAATCCACATTTCCGTATGAAACCGTTCGGCATCCGCCCGATTCATACCCGTTGCCGCCATCAGTGTTTCCACACCGACCTCCCAGCCGCGCTCTCGCGGCTCACAGTCGATGGGATTCATAAACAACGCACGGAACAGCTGCGGCTCGGCTTTCGCAAACTCGATGTACCCCATCCCCGCCGCCTTGTACAGCGGGTAATGCGGATCCTCCATCCGTCGGCGGAGAAACGAACGGTACAACTCCATCGCTTCGGTGAACACCGCTTCCTTCAGCTGCTCCACCGTCTCAAAATTGGAGAAGATCGGCTGTGTTGAGCATCCGATCTCCGCCGCGACCGCGCGGGCGTTGATCCCGCCGACGCCCTCACGGCGAAGGCACCGCATCGCACCCTCTACGATCTGCTCTTTTGTTACCCGTACACGCGGCGGCATACGCTCTCCTCCTTTAAATAGCATATGTTATATATCTGATGATATAATAACACATCCTCCCCGTGCTGTCAAGCATCAAAGGAGGATGTGCCGAAAAAATTTACTCACAGCGCAACGCATCTACGGGATCGAGATGCGCCGCTTTATGCGCAGGGTACACGCCGAACGCCACCCCGATCCCTGCCGCAAACAGGACAAGCCATACAAGCGACGGGGACACCGACAGCGTTACCCCGCTGACCGACAGCCCGAGCTGTCCGATCAGAAGCCCGAGCAATACGCCGAGACTGCCGCCGCCAAACGACAACAACAGGGCTTCGGCGAGGAACTCCCGTCGGATGCGGCCGTCGGTCGCACCGAGGGCTTTTTTTACGCCGATCTCCCGCGTGCGCTCGCCGACCGATACCATCATCACGGTCATAATGCTCAGGCCCGAAACAAGAAGCGAAATGGCACTGACGGCGGTGAGGATCGCCGTCACGATATCCATCAGCCCCGTCAGCTTGTCCTTCTGCGCCGACAGATCCTCCGCACGAAAGCCGCTTTCTCCACTGACCTGCGAGAGCGCCCGCTCGATGCGCATCGCCTCGACGGCGGGATCCGCCTTGGCTGTAAGGCGCACGGCAAGCTGGTCGAAATCGGTGCGCCCTGTAAGCTGCCACCACGTCGGGGACGGGATATACACCATCCCCGGGATCATCTGCGCAATATTCTGAAACAGCAGGCTTCCCGCCTTGGTCACGCCGACCACCG
>JAFQMR010000005.1 GCA_017396175.1 Clostridia bacterium | reverse complement strand
TCACACGCGGTGTCAGCTTCACCTCGGTCATCGCGTCGAGCTTCAAGGTCGCCTCGGTGGTCGCCGAGCGCATCGAAAGCTTGCTGTCCTCCAGCCGCAGCGTGATCGCCCCTTGCAGACTGTCACTGCGGTCATACAGCTTTGCCGCCTCCCCTTTACGATACAGCGGCAGGATCAGCGGATCCAGGAGAAGCAACAGCACCCCGACAAAGCCCCAAAGAAGAGCGACGGTCGTCAGCTGTTGTACAAAAACGCAAGACACGATGCCTCCTGCCAGCATGCAAAAGCCGAGCGGCACCGTCCACCAATGCTTTTTGCCGTTATGCACGGCATAATCCATATATTCCTCACGGGTGCAACGCACCGCCAGTTCAATCGGTTTCATCGCGCATTCTCCTTTACGATCCACCGGGCAAACACATCCCGCAAAAAGGCTTCGGTCGTGTCGCGCTCTTCGAAACAGGCTTTTTCGAGGATCACCGTATACCCCTCATCGGCAAGGATCACAAAGCGGGCGGGCGTTTCGATACACAGCCGCGTTTTCGCGATCGCGGTGCGTCTTGTCATCACCGCGCTTTTCAGCTCCAGCTCATCCGCCGAAAAGGTGATATCCACGGGGTTTTGTAAACGGTCATAGGTGCGGTATGCCTTTTCGGCCTTCGTCTTCACCGCATCGGGTAAAATCTTATACCATAAACACAACACGATCAGCGCGTTGATCCACAGCGTGATGGCCGACAGGGTATACATCAGCTGTCCCATATGGCGAAGGACCATCACCGCCCCGCCGCACACCATCGCCGCCGCAAGCACCGTCATCGGCAATGTCCAGCGCAGGACACCGATACGGCGGGACACCGCCGTTTGCGCCCGAATATAGGCGCGGCTGTCGATCACCTGACGAAAGCCCTTCGGTGCCAGCATAACGGTGTCTCCCTTCGGTTGTTTTTGTATCTCTTACAGCGTTTCCTGTTTTGTAAGCCTGAGCAACGTTCCCCATTGCTCGTCGGTCAGCTCCCGCTTCGGGATCACGATCACCTCGTCGCTTTTGGTGCGAAGCACCAGCGTCGGGAGCGTCGCGTCGGTCGGAAAGGCGTAATGCACCGCGTCATACGCATAGTAGGCGGCCGTGACCTCTTCGCCGAAGTCAAAGCCGTCCTCAAACAACCACAGATGCACGGTGCTTCCTTCCTCGGCGGCGGTTTTCGCCATCGCCCGCATCTGTTGCTCGGGACCCAGCCACATCACGGGAATCACAAGAAACGCGGCCGCCGCAATGATCGCGGACATCGGCTCCTTCATCCCGTCGAGAAAAAACGCCGCCAGTGCCACCGCGCCGACGATCACCATCGCGACCGTCTGCACGATCAGCCGTCCCTTCCCCGCCCGACGGAGTCCCGAGCGGTGAAGCCCCTCGAGCCATTCCTCCTCGGTCGGTCGGACACGTACGTCAAACAGCATCGGTTTCATCCTCTCTTACACGTCGAGATTCTGAACATACTGCGCGTTTTTCTCGATGAATTCCTTACGCGGCTCGACCTTATCGCCCATCAGGATGGTGATGGCCTCGTCCGCCTCGTGAAAGTCGTCCAGACGCACCTGATACATCGTGCGGAACGCGGGATCCATCGTGGTTTCCCACAGCTGCTCGGGATCCATCTCACCGAGACCTTTATAGCGCTGGACATCGGCGTTGCCGCCCAGCTCTTCGATAAACTTATCGCGTTCGGGATCGGAGAACGCATAGCGCACCTGCTTGCCCTTGAACACCTTGAACAGCGGCGGCTGTGCGATATAGATATGGCCGTTCTCAATGAGCGGACGCATATAACGGAAGAAGAAGGTCAACAGCAACGTACGGATATGCGAGCCGTCGACGTCGGCATCCGCCATGATGATGACCTTGCCGTAGCGGAGCTTCGAGAGATCGAAATCCTCGCCGATGCCGCAACCGAGCGCAATGATCATCGGGAGCAGCTTCTCGTTGCCGTACACCTTATCGATGCGCGCCTTTTCGACGTTGAGCATCTTGCCCCACAGCGGCAGGATCGCCTGAAATTTTCTGTCGCGTCCCTGCTTGGCGGAGCCTCCCGCGGAGTCGCCCTCTACGATGTAGATCTCCGTTT
>JAFQMR010000081.1 GCA_017396175.1 Clostridia bacterium | reverse complement strand
TTGCGGGCATCCTCGCCGTACAGAATGACTTTAGACATAAGGGATTCCTCCTTTGATTATTCGACGATCGCAAGAATGTCGTTCTGGCGGACAATGGTGTATTCCTGGCCGTCCAGCTTGACTTCCGTGCCGCTGTATTTGCTGGTCAGCACCTTATCGCCGACCGAAACGTACATGGTAACCTCTTTGCCGTCCACGACACCGCCGGGGCCGACAGCCACAACGACAGCCACCTGGGGCTTTTCTTTGGCAGAACCGGCAAGGATGATGCCGCTCTTGGTGGTTTCTTCGGCCTCAGTCATGCGGATAACCACACGGTCGGCCAACGGTTTGATGTTCATAAACACATACCTCCTGTGAATAAAATACAAAATCGGTATTAGCACTCTTTGTGCTTGAGTGCTAATACCGATTGTAGCAGATTTTTCCTAAAAATCAAGGGGAAATTTGACATTCGGGTGGATTTTCATAGTTTTTTTACAAATGCGCCGCTGAGTGCTTTCTGACGCACGGGGGAGGGCTGCTTTTCAAATATCGGTTGACGGATATCGGCTTGTGCGGGAAGTACGAACCGAAGCGCCTTGTCGCACAGAGAAAACGTGATATCGGTCTTTTCGACGATCTCACCGTCAAGCGCCACGACCGCGCCTTCGTCGCAATGCACGGTCATAGAGGTGCCGTGAAGCGTCTCGACGTACGGACAGTCGGCAACGTCTCCCTTTTTATATTTCGGTAGGAAACTCAGAACAGCGGCACGCGACATACGGCGTACCAGCACAAAGTCGAGAATGCCGTCGTCCACACGGGCGGTAGGCGCACCGCGGTAGCCGCCGCCGTAATACTGACCGCTGGCGGCAAGCGCGAAGAAATAGCGTCCTTCTCTCGTTTCCTCTCCGTGTAAGGTCTGTACGGTGATTTTGAGATCCTTGCCGATGCGGTGGAAAAACACATCCGCAATGGCGAGATTATAGGCCATCGGACCGCTCACGAGCGGCCAATGCTTATATTTGCTCATTTTGCTTGCTACGTCCGCATCCATACCCATACAGGCGATGTTCAGCGAAATGCGGTCATCGCACCGAATGACGTCTACCTCGTGAGCTTGTCCCGCTACAAGGGCGGAGAGATTTTGGAAATCGTGCGAAGGGAAGGAGCGTATGTAATCGTTGGCGGAGCCGCAGGGGAAGATGGCAAGCTCGGCGTTGTCGTGTCCGAACATACCCTGAAGGACCTCCGAAACAGTGCCGTCACCGCCGCACGCGTACAAGCGGACGGCATCCCCGCTTTCGGCAAAGGCGGCGGCCAACTCCGTAGCGTGCCCTCTGTGATCGGTGCAATGGATCTCGGGCGTACCGTACTGCGGGTTGGCGCGGAAGAATTCGTCAATAACGGGAATCTGCGCGCGGGCGGTTTGATGCTTGCCTGCGGCGGGGTTGATGATGAAAATGTGGCGCATGATACCGACTCCTCATTTCTCAGTCAAACAGGTAAAGCTGGCATTTGAGCATGCCGTTATAGAGCTTGCGGCGCTTTTTGGCGGGCCGTCCGAACAGTTCCTCAAACTGCTCCTCCGGGCTGATAACGGCGTATTGCCAGCCGCATCCCGTTGGAAAGACGCGTCCAAGCTGACGGATGATCTGTTGAGCGTCTTTGATGTTCAGCAGGCGTTCGCCGTAGGGTGGGTTGCACAGTACCAGACCACGTTCACCCTGCGGCCTGAAATCGCGTAGATCCTGTAAACGGAAGTCGGTGTGAGCGGCAACGCCCGCTTGCGCGGCATTGTCCTTGGCAAGTCGCAGTACGGCGGCGTCGATATCGCCTCCGACGGCGGTGAACGGCTGTTCCTTGCGCTCGTCGGCTGTTGCCGCTTCGCGCTCTGCGGACCAGATCTCGTAAGGGAAAAGCGGCCAGGACATCGCGGCAAAAGAACGGTTGATGCCGGGCGCTATGCGCTTGGCGGCCATGGCTGCTTCGATCAGCAGGGTGCCGGAGCCGCAACAGGGATCGCACACCAGCGGTGACAGACGCGCACGCGTGATGTCTACCATAGCGGCGGCGAGTGTTTCCTTGATCGGAGCACCGCCCGATAACCGACGGTAACCGCGCTTGTGAAGTCCTGCTCCGCTCATATCGATCAGCAGTGTGACCTCGTTCTTCAGGATGGTGAATTGAATCTGATACAGCGTCCCGGTTTCCTCGAACCAAGAGACGCGGTGCGTGCGGCGCAAGCGCTCCACGACGGCTTTTTTAATAATGGACTGGCAGTCGGGGACGGAATGCAAAGCGGATTGGAGCGCCCATCCTTTAACGGGGAAGCGATCCTCTTTGCCGATGATGCGTTCCCACGGCAACGCCTTAACGCCTTCGAACAGCTCGTCAAAGGTAAGGGCGCGAAACTGCCCGATCAGGAGTTGAATACGCTCGGCGTAGCGGGAACGCAGGTTCGCGCGAGCCCCTACGGCCGCATCGCCGTCAAACAACACGCGTCCGTTTTGCGGACGTACGTTTTGGGCACCCATGCGTCGAAGCTCGTCGCCGAGGATGCCCTCCGAGCCGAACAGGCAGGGGGCACAGTATTGAAACATAGTCATAAAAGCGGATTCCTTTGCTGTCAGAATGTCGGTTCTTTGATCCACTGTCCGTCAACCATTACGCCGAGAGGCTTGGCGGCAACGGTCAGCGGATCCTCGGAGAAAAGCACAAGATCGGCGTCTTTGCCGACCGTCAGCGAGCCGACACGATTGTCGATGCCGACGATGGCGGCGGCATCCAGTGTGACGGCGCGAAGAGCCGCCTCACGGTCGAGACCTTCGCGGACGGCAAGCCCCGCACAGACGCCGAGATATTGAAGGGGAATGACGGGGTGGTCGGTGATGAGCGCCATGGTCAGACCTGCCTGATGTAAGAGAGCGGGAGAGGCGGGCGTCAGCTCGCGAAGCTCGGGCTTGGAGCGATCGCAAAGGATCGGTCCGCACAGCACGGGGATGTTGTCGCGGGCCAACAGCTCGGCGGCCAGATGAGCGGCCGTACCGTGCACAATGACGTACTTCAGTTGAAACTCGTTTGCGATCCGCCTTGCTGTGAGGATGTCGTCCAGCCGATGGGCGTGGAAATGAACGGGAAGCTCCCCGCGGATCACGGGAAGCAACGCTTCACATTTGGCATCAAATTCGGGTTCATCCTCTTCGGGATCGTTTTGCGCCTTGCGAAGCTGCTTATCGTATTCGGCGGCAAGCCGCAGCTGTTCGCGGATAATAGCGGCGGTGGCCATCCGCGTGACGGGTGTTTGCGATTTGCCGTGATAGGTGTTTTTGGGAT
Organism: Clostridia bacterium; assembly: GCA_017396175.1. Taxonomy (GTDB): domain Bacteria; phylum Bacillota; class Clostridia; order Oscillospirales; family Acutalibacteraceae; genus RGIG1959. The sequence continues at coordinate 2,130 of JAFQMR010000081.1, read as the reverse complement.
TTTCGCCGAGCGCCATTTTCATCGCGCAGGGAGCCTTGATGACCATATCGTCGGTGCAGATGCCGGCGGTTTTCATGGCGCAAAGCTGACCGCCGATCGGGTTGGCACTGCCGGGGCCCGTTACGACGGTGGTGACGCCGGCCGCTCGCGCTTCTTCAAAGCAACGGTCAAGCGGGTTGATCGCGTCGACGGCGCGCAGATGCGGTGTGGCGGGATCGGTATCCTCGTTGCCGTCGTCGCCTTCAAAATCCAGGCCGTCCTCCCACATACCGAGATGGCAATGGGCATCGATAAAGCCGGGGTATATGTGAGCGCCGCGGGCATCCCATACCTCGCTGTCGGCCGTGGGGGCCGGCAGCGTACCGAGTGCCTTGATGCGTCCGCTGTCAAGATCGATGTAGCCGTTTTCAATAACGGGCGCATCGATGGGGTGGATGGTTGCGTTCTGAATCCGCATGCCGTTACTCCTTTCTAAAGAAAACAGGGGAATCGGTTCCGCGCGGTCTTGTTGCCGCCGAAACAAACGGTTCCCCTGTGGTCATTTCCGTGTTACGGTTGTTGCTGTTGCTTGCCCGAGCCGCGGCGGGAGAAGCCGCCGTGTTTGCCGTCGACCGAGCGCTTGAGGTCGGACATTTTTTCGTCGCTCTGCTGCTTGAAACGGGACATCATATCCTCAAAGCTTTCGGCACCGTTGCGACGCGACGATGATTGCCACTCAAAGTTGCCGGGACGACCGGGAGACTGCGCGGGCTGACGCGGTGTGCGCGGAGCGGGTGGAACGGCTTTTTTGATCGACAGACTGATTTTGCCGTCTTCGCCGATGCTGAGGACCTTGACCTTGACGGTCTGGCCGTCGGTGATGTGATCGCGGATCTCTTTCACATAGGTGTTAGCGACCTCGGAAATATGCACCATACCGGTCTTGCCGGGTTCCAATTCGACGAACGCGCCGAATTTGGTAATGCCGGTGACTTTTCCTTCTAAAACAGCTCCTACTTCCACTTGCACTGCTGAAAATCCCCCTGTTAAGCTCGCTTGATGCGGGCAAAAATAACCTTGATCAGTTGCCGGGCACTTCTTTGTAAACGATTTCACCCGGTCGGTAATAGCCCTTGTTGTGGGCTTGTTGTTCCAAGAGCTGCTGCAGGTAGCTTCCGTCGCCGGAGGTTTTGGCAAGCAGCTCCTCGTTGATACGTTGCTGGTTCACGATACGGATCTCGAGCTCTTCGAGCTTATCGTAACCGACATCGCGCTCGCTCTTGACCTGGAGGGCGGACACGATCACGAAAACCAAGGCCGCAGCCAGCGTAATACGAAAGAAAAGGTTCTGTTTTTCTTTCAGTTTCAATTTCATATAAAACGTCCTTTCCGTTTAAAAGACAGGGAAGGCGGATGCGCATAAAAAAGAAGATATATACTATCTTTTCCGATTATACACCAAGGAGTAAAGAGAGCGCAAGCCTTTTTTGAAAAAAATCAGAATTTTTTTCAAAAAGATACGACAACGGATCGCAAGGTGTCTGAAGATGATGCAGACGCGGTCGGATACGGCGGTAAACAGGCGGGCAAGAGTCCTCAGGCTTACCGAAAACCAACGCCCGATCGTGTGGTTTGCGACAGCAAAGCCGACGGCGGCGGCAACGAGCATTCCGAGACGGACAATGCCGGCGTTGACGGCCAGTGAAAACAGAAAAAACACAACGGCACTGCTGACGGCAAACAGCCAGTCACGGATAAACCGCTTCAGCTGTCGGTAACGCCCGACGGGAGGAGACAGCGTCCACAGGCGGTAATACAGATTCAGCCAGACACCGAATCCGAGACAGAAAAACAGCTTTGACAGCTGTTCGGCATTGCTGGTCATCATACGACATTCCTCATTTGAACAGCCGACCGAACAGTCCGGCGCGGCGCGGCTCGACCGTAAGATATTCCAGGGCATCCACTGTCCCCGTAACGGTAAGATCGCCGCTTTCAACACTGAGGCGGCTGATGGTCAGATCGTGGCCGCGTACGGTCAGCTCTCCCTGAGAGGTGTGTGCCACGACGGTGTGCTCGTCGAAGCTGCCGACGTCTGTGACACCGCTGATCTGCAGTTGGCGGCGATCGTTCATTACAAGCTGATGCGGC
>JAFQMR010000080.1 GCA_017396175.1 Clostridia bacterium | reverse complement strand
TCTGTCTCTTCCTGTAACGCCTCAAAACGACTGATATATGAAGCGGTGGTTTCGGGAGATTGCCAATTTTCAATGGTAAACAGACGGTTTGCCTCTTCTAACAGCGAAGAAGCTTGCCGCTTTAAGCCAGAACTTTTACTTAACCTCAGTGTGATATTCAACTGCGCATCGTTCTGATAAGGAGAAAAAGGAGAGGTGCTCTTGTTCGGTAGAGAAAATACGGTGTTCAATGTCTGTTCCCATATTGCGACCTCGTCCGCTACACGCCGGAGTTCCTCATCGCTTAATGTGATTCCCATACAGCCATACATAAAAGCGATTCCGTTTTTTCCGCCTTTAAAAGCAAGGTTGTTGTAGGATATCCCTCTATAAGTCGGTATCGGTCCGGATATTTCACCGTGAAGGATTTTTTGTCTCCTGTCAACCCAGTCCTGCAGCTCATTCCAAGTATTATCCGTTTCTTCGGGTGTCAGGTCGATCCCATGCACAGAATAATGAGTGTTTATAGAATCTTTATCGGCATAGGATGCAAGCTCTTCGAAGGAGAGCCCGCGGTAACGCGGCATCTGTTCTGAATCGGATGTTTCACCCTTTTGCAGGGAGCTTGATTGCTGCGGTAACGGTTCTGTATCATATGGTTGATTGTAGCGGTGACCGTCGGCTAAATTGTTGTAGAATTCGCGTTGGGACGGTAACAGCGATTCGGTCGTTTTTTGAACATCGATAGGGGCGATTCGATGCAATTCCGAAATAATGCTGTCTTTTTCCGATGGTGTAAGCTGATTTTGGTTAACTGCACGCTCTAAATACTTTAAGGCATTCTGTGCCCCTCTTCGTTTATACCTCACAAGAGCGTTTGCGCGAACCGCGGTTCGGGACGGTGTGTATGAGAGGTCTGCGTTGACACTTCCTTCGGACGGCAAATTGGTTGGAGCTGCGGCAGATGTGCTTGTGTTTTCCTTTGAAGCGACAAACGGCTTCGTTGACAGTTTTCGATTCATAGGTGCCTCCTTTGATCAATAAGAACATATGTTTGTTTATAACACTTTCTCCTTCGTTTGTCAATCAAAAAAAGCGCTGTGGCTGTGAGGTGTTGAAAAGTAGTGACACCCGGGGACTGATTTGAAAAAGAATTGTGAACAACAGCGCGGTTGACTTGTGTATCGGAATATTTTATACTAAAATATAAGGCAATTGGAGAGGAGATAGCTTGTGAACTATATTTATCCGGTTATGATAGCTTTGGTATTATCTGTGGCTGCGTATAAGGTGTGGTACGATTCGACGGATCACTGGCTTAAAGACGACGGAATTACGTGCTTGCGGGACGATTCTCCGATTGTCGGCGTTGAACAGCAGACGATTCACTTCGCAGGGCGGAGCACAATACGTACTACAGTGCGGTTTGAGGACGGCTTTCGGTATGTGTCACACAAGTGTAATAAACGTGATTTCAAGGTATTTGTACATCCGACGATGACGGATGAGCTTCGCGAGGAGATCCTGAACGATGCGAAAGAGGCGCATAAAACCGAAATTGCCTTGCGTGACGGCACATTAGAGAAATGAAACCGACGGGGATCAGCCGTCGGTTTTGTTGCGCTTCAGAGCTATTGTTTTTTAGCGGGATCTGTGGTATACTGTTTGAAACTGTTTGAGAGGGGGCGGCGGCGGTGACCGAGTGTCAGCGCATTGAGCGCACCATTATCAAGACCTACCGCAAAACGATCTGGCAGCCGTTTGTCGCCGCATTGAAGGATTATTGCCTTGTTGAAGAGGGCGACCGCATTGCGGTATGCATCTCGGGCGGCAAGGATTCCTTTTTACTTGCGAAATGTATGCAACAGCTTCACCGTTACAGCGACGTGCCGTTCGAGCTGTGCTTTTTGTGCATTGATCCCGGATATACGGCGGAGGACCGCCGTCAGCTTGAACAGCTCGGAGAATCGCTCGGACTTCCGCTTCAGATCGAGGAGGTACCGCTGTTCCGTGTGGTATCCGAGGAGACGGACGGCTCGCCCTGCTACCTGTGTGCGCGGATGCGTCGCGGCTGGCTGTATAAGCTCGCCGAGCGTCACGGCTGTAACAAGATCGCCCTCGGGCACCACCTTGACGATATGGTGGAAACGGCGTTGATGAGTATGCTGTACGGCGCAGAGGTCAAGACGATGATGCCCAAGCTTCGTGCCTCGAATTACGAGGGGATGGAGCTGATCCGCCCGTTGTATGCGGTGCGAGAGCGCGACATCGTGCTGTGGCAGAAAAACAGCGGGCTGACGTTTTTGCACAGCGGCTGTCCGCTGTCCGAAACGGGATGCGGCGGCTCCAAGCGTGCCGAGATGAAGGCGCTGGTGCATACCCTCTGTCAGTCGCACAAGGACGCGGATAAACAGCTGTTCCGCAGTCTTCATAATGTCAATATCGGGATGGTACCCGCTTACCGCGAAGGGGATAACCGCCCGTTGATCGATTTTTTACAGCGTTACGGCGAGGGGGAGAGCGATGAAGGAGCAATTTGAGCGCGAAGCGATGCTGATCGGCGAAGACGGCGTGGCGCGCCTGCAGGCGGCGTCGGTTGCCGTGTTCGGTGTCGGCGGTGTCGGCTCATTTACCGTCGAGGCGCTCGCCCGCGCGGGAGTCGGACGGCTTCTGCTCGTTGACAACGACACCGTCAGCGTCACGAATCTCAACCGCCAGTTGATCGCCCTGCATTCCACTGTCGGACGCCTGAAGGCGGAGGTCGCCGCCGAGCGCGTGCGGGATATCAACCCCGATTGCGCGGTCGAGGTGAGAGCGATGTTTTACACCCCCGATACGGCGGATACGCTCGACCTGTCGTCGTATGATTACATTGTGGATGCCGTTGACACCGTCTCGGCCAAGCTGGAGCTGATCGTCCGCGCCAAGGCACTGGGCATTCCCGTGATCTCCTGTATGGGGGCGGGGAACAAGCGGGACGCGACGCGTTTTGAAGTGGCGGACGTGTTCGATACCTCGGTGTGTCCGCTGGCCCGCGTGATGCGGCGCGAGCTTCGCGCACGCGGTGTGACTGCCTGTAAAGTGGTGTATTCGAAGGAGGAGCCCGTGAAGGCGGCGGACGGCTCAAGGCTCCCGGGGAGCCTGTCCTATGTCCCGTCGGTGGCGGGCTTGATCGCCGCAGGCGAAGTGATCCGCGACCTGACAGAAGGGCAGTGAAGGGCAGTGAAATCGAGCGCGTTGCGCTCGATGAAATATCGCCTGACGCGATGTGAAATATTGCCTGACGGCAATGTGAAATCTGTCCT
>JAFQMR010000079.1 GCA_017396175.1 Clostridia bacterium | reverse complement strand
CACTCGGATGGTAATAAGGGTATCCTTTTCTGTTTGAGCTTTGTTTGGCGACAATCGGGGGTTGCGCTTTTCGGTGCGTGGCTTCGGTCACGCACTTTTTTATTGTCCTTGGAGAGGGACATAAATAACTACTACTTTGCAAACTAATATGGGTGAATTGTATGGGATATGTAACATTAAAGTTTTTGGGGAAAGAGTATCAAATTTCAGAAACCGTGAACGAGTTTTTGCATTATGATGAGTTGTTAACTCCTATGCGGTCGAAAATAATACAAACATTATCTCGAGATGTAAAAAAAGACGCTACAGGTTTAACATTTGGTGATCATATGCCAGATTATATGATGCGTAATGTTGGCGTGTATCAGAAATTGATGAAAGATTGCGCAGATGTTTTAGTAAATAAGCTTTTTGCATTGGGTATTTACGATGTTACTGCCGATAACCTTCTGGAAACAACTACGGCTATTGCAGATGTCAAAGAATTAGGTATGGCATCTTTGCAAAATATGTTATCCGAAGGTAGAAGATTTGTGGAAATGCAAAATGCGGGTATGGAAAGGGCATATAGGAGTGCTGCAAGCAATATAACCGGTTCCGGACTAATGGTGTTTACTAGCAGCATTGCGACGCTTATGCTTCATTCAGTTGTTGAGCGAGGAATACTTATGTCCCAAGCCAAGCAAGCTGATAGAGAGTATGAAGAAGCTGTAAGAGCAATTAACGCAAGCACACGGCGTGGACTTGACAAAATGGTTAGTGAAGTTATGGTCAAACAGTATTACCCTGCTGTAATGGATATTTTGATGCAGTTTAATCTCAAAATAACATCTGCTTTCCTTGTAGAGTTAGCTCAACACAATAAGTTTGATTTTGCAAGTATCGAAAAATATAATATGCAAAAAGCAGAACAAATGTTGACTAATATCTCTCGTGTGCCAGATAAGGTAGAATTTCTGCAGCAAATCTTTGATGTGTGTCCGTTTAGTTTGGAGTTGTACGATACGTGTTTAACGCAAGACCTTCTTGATGTTGAAACTTTCGAAACAGCAGAATACTTCGGATTTGCAGATAATCTTGTTGAAAAAATGGATGGATATGTGCAAAAACATTTGCAAAACAAGAAATCCGTTAAACCGATTGTTGCTATCCTTGCCAAATACAGAAAAACAGACGAATTGGCAATATGGCGTAATATATACCGTGACACTATATTGCGCATTGAAAATACATACAAAATTTTTAATCTTGCCATAGAAAGGCAATCCGATTTGGATGGATTTGTTAGACAGTTTATTGATACGAACATTTCCAATGTTGCTCGAAAAAATGAAGCTGATATTTCTAAGTTGCTAAGTAATACGGTTGGTTCTGTTGTATCGCAAGAAAGATATTCTGAATTTATTGAAATGGGACTTTTGCATCCGGAGAATATCAGAGTTGCGAATAGTTCTTCTGTTGAACTAAGCCAAATAAATGCTGAGATAATAAATGAATTAACTGTAGTTACAATGGCGTATGTTGAAGAAGCAAGTCGCAGATTAAAGTTATATGAAGAATCAAAAGCCGCTTTAGATAAAGAAATTCAAACGATGCAAAGTGAAATAGATCGTTTGAAGGCTGAAAAGGACCGGTTAGGATTCTTTGCTTTCTCAAAGAAAAAGGAACTCTCCTTACAAATTGAGCATAAAGAAAAGGAAAGATCCGCATACGAAAAAACGCATGAATCAAAACGGCTTTGGAATGAGCTTGAAAAAATGTATAGATAAAAAACAAGCTGTAATTGAAACGCATTAATTTTAAGCCCATCTTTAACATTTCGAAAAGTGAGGTGATTAAATGATTTTTGAATTTTCAATAGCCGCGCAATTATCTGGAGCAATAATCTTATTACTATGGAGTTTTGGAAAAGTAAGTAAAAATGCCGTTAAAATGTGTTTTCCTAGTATAGTAGCTTTGGATACAGATTCTAAAGGTAATGGGATTTTGAAGAAGGAAGTCTTGCAAAAAAATGTAGAAAAGATATTTCTTAATGTCTGGGCGTTTGTGTGTATTACAATCGGTTATATGATGTCGATCTTTTCATCAAACGATATGGAAAATCCCATTAAAAAAGCCACTATAATTGTGGTTATCACTATTCTATTAATTGTCGTTGGATATATATCTGCTCGATATATTTCTAAAGGGTGGTTCAAAAACGATGTAAAACTTTCTCCTGATGAGTTGGAGAAAGTTAATGTATTGACCCCTATATCCGAAAAGGAAATAGACGATATGTTCAAGGAATAGCATTATATAGTGGCAAATACTTGATTTCTGTTAAGTAAATAGTTATAATATGCTTATGTATTATGCCAACACACTGACAACAAAAATCTTGATAGTCCGTATTTTACGGATAATCTGAACGCTCCCGATAATATGAGTAAAAATACCCATACAAAATTGTTTAAGTTATGCGTTTAGGGAGCGAGTGGGAATAAAATGAATAACGCCCGAAAGCCTTGTACTGCAACGGCTTTCGGGCTTCTCTTTTTGCGGAAGCATCTTGACTTTACGGAACATTCGCGGTATGGTAAGAATAGGATTCCCGTGACGGCTTTTTAAAGAGAAAAAGCCCCAACCGAAAAAAACGACGATACGGATATCGGCAAAAGTCCCCTGCCATCGCATACGGAAAACGAAAGGATGAGTTTATGATGAAGCGCTTGGTGTCGTTATTTGTTGTTATTCTCCTGATCGCTATATCGGTTTCACAGGTGAGCGCCGAGGAGGATGCGATCGCGCAGATGATCGCGTATTATCAGTTTTACGGAAGCGCGGCGCATACCGATATCGCACGGTTGACAGAACAACTCGCCGAAACCGATGCTGAAAAAGCGCAGGCTTGGGGCGACATCATGGCTTACTGGGAATACGTCAACGACGGTATGGAAATCTGCACGGATGTATTGCCCGACGGACTCCCTGACGACGACACCCTGTGCATCACGGTGCTCGGATACGCATTAAACGCCGACGGAACCATGAAAGAGGAGCTCATCGGGCGTCTGCAAGTCGCCATGGACAGCGCCGAAAAGTATCCGAACGCCTATGTGGCTTGTACAGGCGGCGGCACGGCATCGGGCAATCCGTTCGCAACCGAGGCGGATCAAATGGCCGCGTGGTTGCAGGAACACGGCCTTGACAGTGATCGCATCATTGTGGAAAATCAGTCCAAAAGCACCGTGCAAAACGCCGAGCTAACCTACAAGCTTCTTCGCAAACACTATCCGCAGATCACAAGCCTCGCCATCATAACGAGTGATTATCACGTGCCGCGCGGTTGTTTGTTGTACAACGCACAGCTCATTCTGTCGGCGTATGAGGCAGAGGATCACCCTCTGAACATCGTGGGAAATGCGGGCTATCGCGCAGGACACAACGGCTACGAAGCCGTTTCCCTACAGGCAAGCGGCATCGCACAGATTGCAGGGATCACCCTGAGCCGTACAAAGCCCGTTCTGTCCGAGCTGACACGGATCACCGTTCAGGGGAAAACGGAGTATGTATGCGGTGAAGCTCCGAATCTTCAGGTTACCGCCTGCTACAACAACGAGTATTCGCGTGATGTAACAAACGCTGCGGTGATCAGCGGGTATGATCCCGATCAAACAGGAACACAAACACTCACCGCTGCATATGAAGAAAACGGTAAACAATGCACCGCCGAAATCACCGTCACCGTCAGCGACAATACACTGACATGGGTGATCCCGCTCGCCGTCGGCATCATGGTTTTCATCGTCGCAGGTGTAACGGTCGCGGTATTCCTGAAACGAAAAACCGCAAAAGAGCAGACGGATGGACCTCCCGTCGCTTAACTAAACATCAAAAAGCAGGAGCTGTTGATAAGAGACAGCTCCTGCTTTTCTTATAGCTCCTTTGCCGCACGGATATGCTCATCGGGGGCTTGCATCATATCCCACGACAGCACAGCGCCATCGAGGCCGCTTTGTGCAACCGCCTCCAGCGACTCTCTGACATACGCTTCATCGGTCGGCGCAATATCCGCCCGATAATTGATCTCGATCCCCGGGTACACCGCGCAGGGGAGCGCCTCAAGCGCTCTCAGCTGTGCCTCCAGAAACGCCGTATCCCAGGAAAACGACGGATACCCCTGTGCCTCGGGCACAAGACGGTATTCATACCCGATGCCTGCAGGCGCATCGGTACGGCGATACAGCATCGGCTTGATGAAGTCTGCACTTCGGGCAAGAAGCGGATAGCCTTGCCCGACAAACACGCTGATCAGCGGTGCATACAGATCCAGCCCGACGCGCATCCCTTTCCCGTGAAAGAACCGACACAGCTCATCGACACTGTCGGCGATCACCGTCGCTTTTGCCGCCGAAAACCGCTCAAACAACGCGTTTTCAAACACGATGCCCGTATCAGGACTCACCGTTTTCGCGTCAAACAAGCGGCCTTGCCGCTGTGCATACGCCTCGGCGACCTCCTCAAGCGACACGCCCTGCGCGGCAAAGCGCTCGCGGCAATGCGCACAACCGCAGCTGAGCACCCCTTGTACCCCGCCGACAAACGAATGCGTGCGAATGCGGTCAAGAAATACGCCGTCAAAACCGCAATCGGCAAAATGCCGCTCGTACACCGCCTTGACCGCCGCCAGATTTTGCGGCGAGGAGGGACAGCAAAAGGAAAAGCTCTCCCCTTCCTGCACCGTCGGCGGCTCAATGCGGCGTCCCCACACATCTACGGCAGGCTCCATCGGCACAAACTCTCCCGTTTCGGAAAACACGGGCAACCAAAGAAGCATCTCGATCCCCTTGCCGTGAAGATACGCACCGACCGTGCGATACAGCTCCCTGTCGGGATACCACCCGATAATGAGCTTTTCGACCGCGATCTGTGCCGTCACGTGATCAAGCCGCGCAAGGATCTGCTCCGCCGTATATAACGGGGCATCATAATTCCCCGTAAAAATCTGTACAATATACTTCATCTGTATCACCGCCACTCTCTTGCAGAGTCTACAACCGTCTTGCTGTCATCAGTATAACACGATATTTCGGGAAACACAACCGGACAACAAAAAACGCCCCCGATGCGTTCATCGGAGGCGTTTTGATTGTCTCTTATCCGATCAGGCCGAGCAGGATCACACGGGCGTCCGCCGTCGTCACCTCGCCGTCGCCGTTCAGATCGGCAAGTGCGAGCTGTTCTGCCGTGAGTGTGCCGTTCACGAGCATCTCGCGCAGGATCAGACGCGCATCGGAGGTCGTCACCTCGCCGTCACCGTTGAGGTCGCCCTCGATCTTGTCGTCCACGGGAGGCGGCTCGGGCGTGTCCTCCAGCGAGCCCGCCGAGGTAGCCCCGTCGTGCACATAGTTGACGGTATCGAGGCGGGATGCCTGCAGAGCGGTCATCGTCAGCGTGCCGGGAGCGGTCAGCGACACCGTCACGCTCTTGATCGCGCTTTCGGTCACCGCACCGCCGTTCCACTCATAATAGCCGACCAGATTCAGCACAGGCTTCCAGGCACCCGCAGGCAGTGCCTCGGGAGCCGTCGTCAGATCAAACACGTTGAAGAACTCGTTACGGAATTCCATCGTCGCGTCGCCGTTGCCGTTGGTGAGCTCCAGCGTCACATTGAAGGGGACCGTCGCGTTGACATCCATCAACAGCTTCGTCATATCGCTCGGATCGATCGTGCCGTTGACGTTCATCTTGACGCTGTAGCCGTCCGCCGCCGTCGCGTTCATCGTCAGCGTGCCGTCGTTGTAGGTGTAGCTGCCAAGGCCCGAGAGCTGGGTGATGTCGTGCGTCATCATCGTTTTATACGGATCGGCAAGCGTCACCTTCGGGGTAAGCTTCAGGTCATAGAGCTTGACGTAGGAATCCTTTTCGCCGATGCAATAATAGGTCACACGTGTAAACTTCACATTGCCGCTTGCAGGAGTATGACCGAGACCTCGGATATAGGAGCCGACATCGTACTGCGCCTCCATAGGCCCTGCAGGGAAGTCGGTACCGCCGATTCCCGCCACCTCCGACAGATAGAGGTCGTGCGCCTCACCGTTCTTGTCAAGGTAGGTCAGCACCACATTGAACTGTGCCGTGCCGTCCTTTTTAACGTAGATATAGCTGTCGTTTGAGGAATCAAAGCTGTTTTCATATTCCATGTACGCCGACGGCCACGACCAATTGTCGGTGGTGGTGACGCCGTTGTACATCGTCACCGAGCCGTAAGCATCGTCGTTCCAATAGGGCCAGATGGCTCCCTGTCCGTTGAAGTCGTTGAGCTGCATCTGCACGGAGTTGGGCATCAGGTTGGTCTGCGCACCCCAGGTCGCCTCATTCCACTTCGCATACAGCGTGAAATCGTACGGCACGGGGGTATTGAAATCGTAGGGATCGGTCAGCTCGGGGTTGCAGTACCAGCCGCCGAACTCAAACGCATACTTGGTCGGAGCGGTGGGTGCTGTCAGCTTGTCGCCGTCCTTGACCTTCACCGATTCCACCGCCGAGCCGCCGTTCGACTCAAAGTTAACGGTATGCTTTTTCACCACGTTGTTGTAACCGTAGGTCGCCATAATGGTGGGGTAATCGCGGAACGCCACGTTGCAGTCCAGCGGCCAGCCTTTTGTGGAATCGTACCAATATGAACCCTCATACGACGGTGCCGACCAGGATTCACTGTAAAACTTGTATTGCCACATACCGTATTGCGAACGGAACGAGACATAATCCGTGTTGGGATCATACTGCGCACCGCTTTGCTGCTGCTTCGGCTTCGGGATCCAGGTGTCATAGTTAAACTTGCTCGATGCTTGCAACGCGTCCAGCGCGCACCCCGCGTTGGAATACACGCCGGGATAATATCCCGCCGCTTCCATCGTTTCGCACCAACCAAGGCAAATATCCACCTTGGTCGCATCACTCAGACTCCAATGCTTTTCCGCTTCAATATCGAAATAGATGGGATACTCGAAATACATATCGTTCTTTTCGATGATGTCGAGGCAGAACTGCGCATCGCCGACGGCACCTGCACGCGTGGTTTTGAAGCTGTAGTAGTACGCGCCGATGTGCAAGCCTGCCTCACGCGCCATCTTATACAGCGTAGGGAAGGTCGGATCTGCGCGGCGGACACCGTTGCAATCCGCTTTTTCGTCGCCGATACGCAGGATGACGAAATCACAGCCGTCCGCTTTCATTTTTTTGAAATCCACCAGGCTGTAATCGGTGTAGGTGGCACCGTTGACGTTCCATTGAGACATATCACAGCCCCAGGCGAAGATTTGGCCGTCTCCGTACTTACTGGCCCCCGCCAGCGCCGAGACTGTCACAGCGGTCGGGGCCGCCACCGCAAACAGCGAGCACAGCAGCATCAGTGCCATCGTCAGGCTGACGAGCTTTTTCATCATTCTCATCGAAAAAATCCTCCTAAACCGTATTCATAAAATGAATCCCAAAATTACCTATTATAAATATACCAGTTTTGAAGCCTTACTGTCAATCGGCAGAAACCCCAAGCCTCCCGCCCGCTTTTCGGTCATTCTTTACGAAGAGCGGTTCCTTCTTGTATTTGTCGACGCTTTGCGGTATAACAAACATATACATACCGCGCAAAAAGAGGATACGTTCTATGAGCTTCCCAAACGAAGCCACCCAAACCGCACCGATCGGTCGGGAACCTGTTCGAAGCGGCCGATCTCAGCGAAGAGCTCGGCCGCTTTTTTCTGTCTCATCCGCATTTTTCGGTTGTATTGCCAAAACGGGTATGGTATAATGCAGATAATGAGAACCTGTGGGGAGGATTTGCTATGATCTGTACAGCCATTCAAAAACTGCTTGAGTACGCGCTCGCAAAAGAGCTCATCACGGAGGACGACCTCTTTGTCGCCCGCAACCTGCTGATGGACACCCTGAAGGTGGACAACTGGGAGGAGCCGCAGGAGGGCTATCAGGGTGAACCCGTTGACGCCCTGCTGGAGACGCTGATGGCGTATGCCGTCGAGCAGGGCATCCTCACGGATACGGCGAACAACCGCGACCTGTTTGATACCAGACTGATGGGACTCCTGACACCGATGCCGCGTGAGATCATCAAGACCTTCCGCGAGCATTATGCACGTGATCCGCGCGAGGCGACCGACTGGTATTTTAAAAACAGCTGTGACCTCAATTACGTCCGCGCGGGGCGCATTGCGAAGGATCGCAAGTGGACCTACGACAGCGAGTACGGCACCCTCGATATCACCATCAACTGCTCCAAGCCCGAAAAGGATCCCCGCGACATTGCGGCGGCGGGCAAAGCAAAGGCGGTTGCCTACCCGAAGTGCCAGCTGTGCGCCGAGAATGCGGGCTTTGCAGGGCACGCTACCCATCCCGCACGTCAGAACCTGCGCCCCATTCCGCTGAAGGTGAACGGCGGCGACTGGCTCTTGCAGTATTCTCCCTACGGCTATTACAACGAGCATTGCATCGTGTTCAACGCCGCGCATATCCCGATGGCGATCGACAACGCGGTGTTCGACAAGCTGTTTGATATTCTCGATTTCCTGCCGCACTATTTCGTCGGCTCCAACGCTGATTTGCCGATCGTCGGCGGCTCGATCCTGAGCCACGAGCATTTTCAGGGCGGCCACTATACCTTTGCGATGACGAAAGCGAAAGAGGAACACTCCTTTACGCTCGAAGACTTCCCCACGGTCACCGCGTGCACGCTGAAATGGCCGATGTCCGTGATCCGACTGCGCTCCGCCGACCGTAAGGCGCTGGTTGCCTGCTGTCAGCGCGTACTGCAAACGTGGCGCGGCTACAGCGACGAAGCGGTCGATATTCTCGCCTTTACGGGTGACACCCCGCATAACACCGTCACGCCCATCGCCCGTATGCGCGACGGCGCGTACGAATGCGATCTTGTGCTTCGCAACAACCGTACCACCGAGGAACGTCCGATGGGCCTCTTCCATCCGAACCCCTCGCTCCACCACATCAAGAAGGAAAACATCGGCCTGATCGAAGTGATGGGCCTTGCGGTGCTCCCCTCCCGTCTTGTCGGCGAGCTGGACGAGCTGGAGCAAACGATGCTCGCAGGCGGTGCGTTTGATACCCCGTCGCTGAAATCACACGAGATGTGGGCAAAGGGTGTTCTCGAAGCTCATCCCGAATTCAACAAGGACAACGCCCGCGCCATCCTTGAATGCGAAGTCGGTCGCGTGTTTGCGGAGGTGCTTGAAGACGCCGGTGTCTTCAAGCGCGACGCCGTCGGCGTGCAAGCCTTTACGCGATTCATCGAATCCCTGTAATCCGCACGATCGGCGCAGAAGCATCTGCGCCGATCGTTTTTTCAAAGGAGACGCCTTATGAAACACCGCGTGTTCCCGATCGTCCTGTCGCTTGCCGTCCTTTTTCTTCTCGCCGTTTGGCTTTTGAACACCGAAGAACAGGGAGTGATCCGTATGACCTATACCTTTGAGGGTGCACACGCCGAAGACGCAGGCAATGAACGTATTCTTTAAAAAGGAGGGCAGGTATGGAACATCTCAGCATTCTTTCAGGCAATCAGCTGAAGCTTGTCGCGATGCTGACAATGCTGACGGATCATATCGGTATGATCCTATTTCCCCGCCTTCCTGTTTTCCGCATCATCGGACGGCTGGCTATGCCGCTCTTTGCGTATATGATCGCCGAGGGCTGTCGCTACACACGCCGCCGTTCCCGCTATTTCCTGTCGGTGGCAGGACTCGGGGTGCTGTGTCAGCTGGCCTTTTCGATCAGCGCGGGTTCGCTGTACCAGAACATCTTACTCACCTTTTCTCTGTCGATTGCGACGGTATTCGCGGTCGATCGTG
>JAFQMR010000078.1 GCA_017396175.1 Clostridia bacterium | reverse complement strand
TCAGCAAGCGTTCGATGCGGCGATCGCCCTGAATACTGTCGCGACGGAGGCCCGTGACACAGCCCTCCCCGCTGAGTGCGCCCGCCGTCAGCAAAAACGCCGCTTGCGACCAGTCGCCCTCCACCGTGTGATCGTGCAGGTGATAGGCCTGCCCGCCCGGAACCGCATAGCCGTCAGCGGTTTTTGTCACCGTCACGCCCGCTTCCTTCAGAATATCCAGCGTCATCTCCACATATCCTACCGACTGCAAAGGAGAGGTCAAGACGACCTCGCTGTCCTCCTCGCAAAGCGGCAACGCCATCAGCAGTCCCGTGATAAACTGGCTGGACACGTCTCCCGCCACCTCATAGCGCCCGCCGTGAAGCCGTCCCTCCACCGTGACAATGCCGCCGTCCGCCGACGGCACCGACCACTGCACACCGTGTGCGGGAAGCACCTGCTCATACGCGGTCAAGGGGCGCGACGGGAGCCGCCCGTGACCGATAAACGTCGCACTCACGCCGAGGGCGGCAAAGATCGGGATAAAAAAGCGCAGCGTCGAGCCGCTTTCCCCGCAATCCGCCGTCGCAGAGGGGGCACACTTCTCCCCCGAAAACCGCACGGTCGTACCGTGCTTTTCAAAGGCGATCCCGAGCGCTTCGACGCACCGCAGTGTCGCCTCCATATCCTCCGAAGGCAGGATCCCGCGCACACAGCTTTCTCCGCTGAGTGCCGCCGCGATCAACGCGCGATGCGCCGCGGATTTGGACGGCGGAGCGACCGCTTGCGCACACAGGCGTGCGGCTCCGACACGAACCTCCGACATCCCGCTCCCTCCTTTTAACGTAAGATAAACTCCTCAAGCGTGTCCGTCGGGATCCGACGGCACACCGCTTCCCCGATATCCGACAGCAAGACAAGATCCACCTGCCCGCCGATACATTTTTTATCCGATTTCACGCCCTCAAGATAGGCGGATACGGGCACCGGTCCCACTGTAGGTAAGCCGAATTTTGAAAGCAGTGCACACAGCCTTGCCGCCGTACCGGGGGCGGTCAGCCCATGCCGCTCCGACGCGGCGGTGACCGCCGCCATACCGACCGCCACCGCACAGCCGTGGCTGATGCCCGTGTAATTCAGATGCTGTTCAAGTGCGTGGCCGAGCGTATGCCCGAAATTGAGCAGCTTGCGCTCCCCGCTTTCGCGCTCGTCGTTTTCGACCACACGGCATTTCACAAGCATACACCGCCGCACGATCTCCGTCAGCAGAGCGGGCGAAAACGCCTGATCCCGTTCGAGAAGAGCAAACAGCTCTTTGTCACGGATGCACGCGGTTTTAACCACCTCGCCCATACCGTCGGTCACGTATTCCTGCGGCAACGTCGACAGCGTATCGATATCGGCGATGACGCGGATCGGTTGCCAGAATGCTCCGACGAGATTTTTGCCCTCCGGGATATCGACACCTGTCTTGCCGCCGATGGAGGAATCCACCTGCGCGAGAAGCGACGTCGGGATCTGCACAAAATCGATGCCGCGCATCCACGTCGCGGCGGCAAAGCCCGCCATATCGCCCGTCACACCGCCGCCGAGCGCCACCACAAGGTCACCGCGATCAAACTTCGCCGTCGCGAGCGCTCTGTAAAAATGCGCGACAGTTTCCAGCCGCTTGTGCTGTTCGCCTGCGGGGAAGGTCAGCACGCTGACCGTCTGATACTTCGCCTTGATCAGGCTGTCCCGCACCGTGTCGGCATACAGCGGCGCCACGTTGCTGTCGCATACGATCAGCACACGTGAGCCCTTGTGCACCTCGCGGATCAACCGTCCCGCCTCGGACAGCAGGCCGCGTCCGAGAATAATATCGTAAGCTCGTCCCGTATGCACGGGAATCACAATGGGTTCCATACCCTTCCTCCTTCGGATCAAGAAAAGCGGCACTCAAATTTGCTTTGAGTGCCGCTTTTATACATCAATAAGACAACTCACTCTCAAAGTAGGTCGAGGCGACACACATATACACCTTGCCGGGGGCCAGCGTCAGCTGAGAGCCGTCCTCTTCGGTCATGGTGAAGCCGTTGTCATCACGCGACCAATCGAAGCGACGCGCCTTGCCGTCCGAGAACAAGTAACCCTTGCCGCCGCCGAGATAGAAGTCGATGGTGGTGTCGTTTTCCCAGTACTGATCGGAATACAGCACCAGCACGTTTTTCGCCGTGATGGGTGCACCCGAAATATCGCAGTGGCGGTATTCGTTCGCGGTGTTCGTCTTGTAGTAGACGCCCTCCGCCTCGTTCCACTCAAAGCCGACACGCTGATAGCCCGACAGCAACAGGCTGATATCGGTCGCCGCCTCGCCCGTCGCCTCGCCGAAGGTCCACGGGAATTCGTTGACGGCGTAGGTCTTATAGCCGCGATCGTTCATATAACGCGTCAGCTCATCGCCGCTGGTACGCAGGGTGTATTCATAGTCATGGGGATAGCTCGTATCGCGCCAGGAATAGTCGTCGCTGTTGACGTCGAGGTCAGCGATATAGGAATTCGCGATCTTACCGAGCGCCGTGTAGCTGCCGCCTGCGTGGCAATAGGCAAGGCCGAGCGCCTCCACCACGTGGAAAAAGGGCGAACGCGCCGAACGCACGGGCCCGATCGCCTCGGGAACACGCTCCGTGTTTGCAAACACCGCCATAATACGGGTGATGCCGCCCTCCGTCTCGATCTCTACCCACATATCCGCCGAGGTCAGACCGACCTGCTCGTCCTGGATAAAATCGTTGTTCGCGACCATAATGCCGACAGGACGCGACAGCGACGAGCTGCCCATATCGTCAAGGCCGGTGATCATATTGATATTCTGCGGTTCCGCCTCGGTAGGCACGGTGGGAACCGTCGTTTCCGTTGTCGGTTCGGTGGTCGTCGGCGCTGTCGGTTCCTCCGTCGGCTCCGACGCGCAGGCGCTCGCCGTCAGAAGCAGGACGGCCAACAATACGCATAACGCTTTTTTAAACAGCTTCATAGGGGATCTCTCCTTTGAGTTATAACCGATATCTAACAGTATACTCCTTTTTTCACGGTTTTGCAACGCCTTTTTGTCGGCAGGGAAAAAGAGGCAAAGATATTGACAAACCGCGCCCCGTGCGGTAAACTTTTAAAAAGATATGCGCCTGTAGCTCAGCAGGATAGAGCGTCCGCCTCCTAAGCGGAAGGTCGGGGATTCGAACTCCTTCGGATGCGCCACAGAGAGCCTCTGAAACCCTGTATTTACAAGGGTTTTAGAGGTTCTTT